>PBOD01000090.1 GCA_002724215.1 Gemmatimonadota bacterium
GCTGTCGTAATGCGGATACTTGCACTCGCGCGGTAGCATCGACATCGCCCGCTGCAAAAACCGATAGTCGTCGTCGCGCAGATCGAACCGCTGCTCCGCGGCAATCGCCTGGGGAAAAAGCACCGCGATGAGCAGCTTTTGCAAGACCTCGATCGACATATAGTTCGATCCGGCAAAATCCCGCGGCGCCTCAACCACTTCGCCGCCGCGCAGATAGCCGCGGCCGCGCAGGATCGGTGCAGCCGCCTGCCAGGCATGTGGATTGACCCGCATCGGCTGCCGGTACAAAACCTCGTCGCCGCGGTAAAACTCGAAGGGATTGGTGTGCCGATTCTCTTCCGGCGACAACACCCCCTGCAACCGGTGCACCAGCCGCACATCCCCATAGCCCTTCTCCCACAATCCATCATTTAGCCGCTGCTGCCCCACGAACTCATACAGTCGGTTATACGCATCGTTGTCGCTGACGGCGAAGAGCTTGCGGATATAGTGCCCGATCGTCGGCACGCCGCCGGGCGCAGTTGGGTCCGCATCTGCCGCGATTTGCCCGCTGTGCGCACTGCCGATCCGCAGCGGTGTGTCCCGACCGACCCCATCGATCCCCAGCCCGTTCAGCTTTTCAAGCGCCAGCATCGCCCCCGCCAGCTTGATAGCACTCGCCGGATAAAAATATGCCTGGGGATCAACGGCGTAGGCATGGCGGATAAAATGGGGGCGGTTTTGCGCATCGCGATCGACCTGCGTGTAGAGAATCTGCACTTCGTGCCGATCGCCGGCCGCCAGTACCGGGCCGCACACGGGATTGGCGCGCAATAGCTCTTCTATCAACTCGCGCCCCTCCCCTGTGACGGCACCTGGACAGATCATTAGCTGCAAACCTATTGCTATAAACGCAGTAAAGCGAATATCGCGCCCCCGACCCATGACCGCGGCACTACTTCTCCACCGGCACCACGATGCCGCGCATGATCACGTTCTGGCAGAACGCGAAGATGGCAAAAGTCGGCACTGCCGCCACGATCAGCGAGGCGAAAATCACCCCTTCGCCGCTGCGCTGCTGCAGCTGGTAGAGCCACGGCATCAGGGTCCACATCTCTTCGTTCTGGCAGATCAACAGCGCCATCATGAAATTCGAATAGGCCGCGGTAAAAGCCTGCAGCGCGATCACCGCCAGGATCGGCTGGCTCAGGCTCATGGTGATCTGCCAGAAGATCCGGAACTCGCCCGCCCCGTCGATCTCGGCGCTCTCGTAGAGCTCCCTGGGCAGCGAGTCGAAAAAGCCCTTGAGCAAAAAGATCGAATAGCCGTGCGCCAGCCCGGGCAGAATCAATGCCCAGAAGGTATTGAGCAGGTCGAACTCGCGCAGCATCAAGAACACTGGGATCTGCGTCACCATCGGCGGAAAGGCCATGGTCAGCATCAGGAAGAGCAGGACCTTGTAGGCCGAGGGCGGCTTGTAGCGACTGAGGGCATAGGCCGCCACCGGGTTGACGATCAGCGCGCAGGCCACGGCCAGGATACAGTAGACAAAGGTGTTGTAGATCCCACGCCCGTGCAGCGCCAGATAGTCGATTACGGTGATAAAATTCCGCGTTAGAAATTCCCAGCGCAATTGCGCCGTCTGGTCGCGGAAGGCCAGATAGTGCCAATCGCGCTGCGGTGGCAAAATCTCCAGCCAGTCGCTAGCCGACAGCCCCAGCGCCTCGTTGGCCGCGCCCAGTTCGCCAAAGCGCTCCTGCAGATAATCGCGAAACTGGAAATCGACGCTGTGAATGTAGATAGCCGTCGCCGGCGCCGCGAAGGCGGCCCCGCTTTCGGGATCCACCCAGCCCTGCAAAAAGGTGTCCCAATCGGAAGCGGGTAGTCCGCGCGGCGGGCAGGCCGACGGGAAAGACACCTCGTCGAAGCGCACGTAATCGGTTTTGTACTTGGCGTTGAGCACCGCGATCTCGCCGTATTTGGCCGCTAGATATTGGCGGTACACCAAGGCCGCGTCCTGGTCTATTCGCACCCACAGCAAGCTGACGATGGTGCGAACAAATTGCTGCCAGTCTTCGCGCTCGAGGTCCGTGCGCCCCTGACCGGTGGGCAAGCGCCGGTCCAGATGCACCTGGCCCCAGCTGCCGTAATCCGTACCGTGTTCGCGGTTGTAGATCGCTAGATCGTCCGTGTATTGGGACTTGAGATACTGATAGCGGTAAAAACCTTCGATGCTGAAGTAATAGCGGTCCTCCAGCGGCTGCGCCGCCTTGAACTCGTTGAAGGCTAGATCGAAGGGCAGGTCCGAAACCGTGTTGCGCCGCTGCTGGTATTCCTCGCGGCGCCAGGCGAAGGCGTTCCAGGACGGAAAATCGGTCTGCATCGCGTGGTTGACGGCCGCGATATCGTCGTCAAAACGCTCGATCAACTGTGCTTTGAAGCGCCGCAGGTGGCTCGGCATCACCCCGCGCGTCACCCGCGCCTCGACATGGCCGATGGTATAGGCGTAGGACGGCAGTTCTTCCGCGGCGAGGAAATCACGCCAGGCATCGACCAGCGCGGCATTGGGCTCGACGGGGGGCTGCATCACCCGGAACGACGCATCGTCGCTCTGGTAGATATTCTTGGCCACCTCCAGATGCTCATTGAACAGCGCCTCGACGTACTTGCGATACAGGGCCACGTCGCTGCGCATGAACTGCGGCACCATGTCGGCTGTCGGCGAATCGACCGAGCTCTTGGTGCTACCCGATAGCATCAGCAGAAAGGGGTAGATCATCGTCGTCGCGCCGATGATCAGCAGCCCGTAGATGGTCCACACCAGCAACCTCACCTGCAGCGAACGCCGTCCTATAGTCGATATAATCGGCACGATCAGTCCTTCTTGTCTGCGGTGCGGAACTCCACCCGCGACAGCATTCGCAGCTGGTGTACGGTGAATCCGATCAGCATAAAACCCAGCATCCAAGCCATGGCCGTAGCCGGTCCGAATTTGAGATAGGTGAAGGCCTTGTACCAGATGTGCAAATCGGCCACCTCGGTATTGCCGCCACCGCCGGTCATCAGCAGGATATTGCCGGAGGCGGCATACCACGAGCCGATAAAGGCCCCGACGAAGTTGATCAGGATCAGCGCTTTGAGCATGGGAAAAACCACGAACAGTATCTTGTCGATAAAGCTGGCCCCGTCGATATCGGCCGCCTCGTAGTAGTCGTCGGGAATCCCCTTGAGCGCCGCCAGATAAATCAAACAGCCCGGTCCCATCCCGGCCCACACCATGGGGATCACGCAGCTGATCATCGCCGTCTCGGGATTGGTCAGCCACTTGTTGGGCTCAGGCAGAAAATCGAAAAGCCGCAGCGGAATCCGCAGCAGGCTATCGACCAGCGGCTCGCCGCCTGGAAACAGAATCGGATTGGCCAGCGAACCGGCGCCGAACAACAGCAGCAGGCCGGCACCCACAAAGCCAAGCGCCGCGCCGTACATCTCATTGATCTGCAACCGCCGGGCGAAAGCCAGCGCCACGGCCATCAGCGCCAGCCCCACGGCAACGAAACCGATGGCCGGGATATGGAGCATCAGTGCATTGAGCGCGCCATTTTCCGAGGGCTCGTAGAACTGCTTCCACATCAGTACCGTGACCAGCCCGGTGATCACCGCCGGCAGGTAGTAGATGGTCCGAAAGAGGATTTTGCCCCGCGGCACCTCCTGCAGCAAGATCGCCAGCACAATCGGCGGCAAGAAGGTCAATGCAATGACCAGGAAGCTGTAGCGCAGCGCGTTCCACACCGACAGCCACCAGGCGTCGTCAAAGAGCAAATCGCCAAAGTTGTCCACGCCAACCCAGGTCGACTCGCGCAGGATCTGATAATCGAAAAACGCCATCGCGGTGCCGCGCAGGATCGGTACGTATTGCCACACCAGTATCGATAGCACCGCCGGTACCAGCATCAAATAGGCCGCCATGTATCTGCGAAAACCCCACTGCAGTTCTTTCCCGTCAGCAGTGGCCGGCCCCGCGAAAATCCGCGAGATCCGGCGGAACACCATGCCAAATGCCACCACGATGGCAGCCAGCACCACCACTGCCACGGTGCGGCGCTTGCTGCGCTCCTGCGGCGTGATCAGCCCGATCATCTCGATATTGGCCCGCTCGTTGTGTTTGACCAGCAATTCGCGCATAATCTCCAGCCGCGCTTCCTCGTCCGCTGGCAGCTGATCGTTGAGCATCAACTGCTCGGCTTCCTGAATCGGGAAGGTCATCATCGCATAGGCGACATTGCTGTTTTTGCCATAGGGTTCGGGCCGGCCGGTGGCAATGGCGATATTGAAATACTCGGCCCAGCCCCTGGGCGATAGCCGCTCGATCTCCTGATAGCCAAACATCCGCAGGTACTTGGGGTTGATAAAGCGGCCCAGCCCGCCCTCAACCATGATCCGCGTCTTCAACTCCACCGCCTCGCGGCTGTCGTAGAACTGGATATACTCCCAGGCCGCGTCGCGCACGACCGGGTTGGCAATGCCGGCAAAGAGCCCCATCATCCGCGAGTTCAGTTCGGCGCCGCGCTTGCCGGTCGGCCCCAGCGGCACCGGCACCATGCCCACCACTTCCGGATTGATAGTCGACAAGAGTTTTTCATCGACGTAGATGAACTGCATGCCGATCTCGCCTCGGTCCCACTTGGCCGAACTCTCGGCGGCGTCTTTGGACGAATAGCCGCGCCGCACCTTGCCCCCGGCGTCGATCCACTTTTCGGCGCTGAGCTGGGTGTAGAAATCGAGCGCCAGCGCTGCTTCCGGCGAGTCGAAAGTACACAGCCAAGAATCGTCTTCGCGATTGTAGACCATCACCTCGCCCCCCGCCGACCACAAAAAGGTGATCCAGTACCACGACTCGTGCTTGCCGCGACCCAGTTGGATGCCGTAGTGGCCCTTATCGGGATTGGTGATCTTGCGGGCGGCGTCCATCAGATCGTCCCAGGTCCAATCGATCGTCGGATAGGCGACCCCGTACTCATCGAAGAGGTCTTTGCGAAAAGCCAGCACTTTGCCCAGCGCGCCACCGTAGGGCATGGCCCAGGTATGCTCCCTGCCGTAGGGGCCCTTGCGCCGGATCACCGGCCAGATGCTGGGGTGAACGCGGAAATTGAGTTGCTCGTCGGTCATGCCCGAATAACCGGGGGTGAGCGCGCCACGGCGGATGCCGCCGCCATCGATAGTAGCCCCGCGCAAATCGCCGATATAGCCGTCTTCGGGCCGGTCGAGCGGATGCAGAAAACCGGCCTGGATGTAGTTGTCCGACTTGCGAAAATTGACGTAGAGGATATCGGGCGCCAGATCGCCGGCGATCTGCAAAAGATCGACCTCCACCCCCTCGACTACAATCCCCGTCGACTTGTGCAATTGCACCTCAACCTCGTCCCAGTTGTGCCGTCCGTACTGGTCGGGCTGGGCCTTGTACTTATCGCGATAACGCGCGGCAAAGATCGCGGGGAAGCGCTGTTTGAAGCGCTTGACCCCGGCGACCTCGGCGCGGGTGAAGGTATCGGGGTTGTTGGGGTCGGGCAGCGTCCAGACATCGAGGTGGATCACGGTCTTGCCATCGACGTCCTCCACCCACCCGCCGGCGCGGACTTCGGCAGCGCACAGACAGACCAGTGCAAGCAGGGGTAATACCATATTTCGCTTATACATATTGGAGTCTATAGAAAATCTCAGGACAGGTACTGCTAGGATAAGAAAAAACGCACACTATCGCCGTAGACCTCCGCCGCGCTATAGCGTGCCACCGCTCTAAATTCATAGGTAGTCCCACCCGCCAACCCGCCGATCCGCGCGCTGTGCGGGCCAGGCGTCCGCCTCTCGGCGAATTCGCTCTCCCGCCATGGGTCGTACTCTTCCGTCAGCCGCTTCCACACCCGGTACTGAAAGCCGATGGAGACGGCCTCGTTGTCCCCCATCGCATTGAGTTCGCCGTGTAATATCCACTCCTCCGCCACCGCGTCCCAAACCGCGTCACCCGTCACAATCGCCGGCGGCACCAGGCCCGGCTCGGCGCGCTCGATCTTGAGCACTACCGGATTGGGCCAGTGCCGATTGTTGTACAGTCGCTGGGTCCGCGCCACGCTGAGCTGCAGATGGTCCCCCTCTTGCCGCCATTGTACGGCCGCGCCATCGGCGACCTCGGCGTCATCGGCCTGGCCCAAGACCCGCACGGTGGTCTCGGCCCCGGCCCGCACAGACGACAGCGCAAAACCCCGGCGCTCGCGCAAGGGCCACACCCCGCCCTTTTCGATAAAGGCGTAGACCGCCTCCCCCTCGTTTTGCGCCGTAAACCAGATATCGCCCTCGTTTGGCACCCGCCAGGGCTTTGTCCGATATATCGCCTCGCCGTTGACGAAGTGCCACAGCGCAATTTCGCGCAGTAGATTCTCCTGCTCGAGCGCCAGTTCGCCATTGGGCTTGGGACCGATATTCAACAGCAAATTGCCCCCCTTGGCCCGCGTCTCAATCAGCAATTCAATCAACTGGGTGCCGGATTTGTACTGTTCATTGGTCGGCTTATACTGCCACCCCGTGCCCATCGTCACGCAGGCCTCCCACGGCTGGTCGGACTGTACGCCGGGGATAAACTGCTCGGGGGTCTGCATCGCGCCACGGGTGACAACAACCTCGGGATCAAGTTCCCAGGCCGTCTCGCGCAGCCCATCGGAGGGGCCGTCGAAAAACAGTATGTCGACCTTGCCGTAATTGCCCATGAGCTCGCGCAACTGCGCCCGGTTGTGGTCGAGCAAGCCCTCGCACTCTGCTGGCTTGATGCCGCGGCGAATGGGAAAACCGCCCTTTTCGCGCAAAAAGAAGAAATCGTCGGGGGAAAAATAGAGCCCGATGGCAATGCCCTGCCGACGGAAAGCGTCGATCACCTCGCCGGTGATATCCCGCGCGAAGGGCGTGTTGGCGATATTGAAAGACGTAGTCTCGGTAGGGAACATGCAGAAGCCCGAGTGGTGCTTGGTAGTGAATACCACGTAGCGCATGCCCGCGAGTCTCGCCAGCGACGCCCATTCGTCGGGATCGAAGCGCTTGGGGTTGAAGGTCGCGGGCAGTTCCTCGCTAAACTTGCGCAAATAGTCCTGCGACGCGCCGGCCATCGAGTGGCCGATCACCGAGCCGAGCTGACTGTCGATGCTCCAGTGAATAAAGAGCCCAAAACCGAGGTCGTTAAACCACTGTAACCGTGCGGCGCTATTGCCTACGCTCATCGCCATCTCTCTGGTTTTTACCGTCTCATGTTCGACAAGCGCTCGAGACGCGCCCGCGGCTGCAGGTGCCCGGAGGCCACCACCAACCCTACTTTGCGCAGCAGCGGTCTCGCGCTACCAAAGTAGGGCCGGGATAGGGCTTTGGCCACCCCGGGTATTCGGGCGCAGCCGCAAAGTCTTCCGCGTCCACTACCTCCGTACAGGCGCCGTGAACAAGGCGGCGGCATCCGCCGTCCCGCTATTGCGGCGGCGTCAAATTCCTGCTCAGGGTCTCAATCCCTACCCCGCCAACCAGCCACACCAGCCACAGCACCAAAATCGCCGCCGTCGTCTTGCGCGACTCCACCCCGACCAGCGCGCTCAGCCCCACACCCATAATCCCGATCTGCCACAGGTCGAAGGGATTGATCGCCATCAGCACCCGCCCGCCCAAACTGGCCGCCGCGCCCGCGGGCAACAGCGCACCCAGCCCCAACTGGATCCCCGGATCCCCCGTCATCAGCACCAACCCGCCCCTGAGTGCCCACTCGATGCCAATGACCAACGCCGCATAGGCCTTGATGACCAGCGCCTGCCGATACGACACCTCAGCCTGGAATAGCGAGCGCCCCATCACCATCAACACCCACCCGACCAGCACCAGCGAGGTGAAATAACCCACCGGTACCATCATCCAACCGTGCGTCCTCAACATCGCCGCGCTCTGCTGGTAGCGCTGCTGACCGGCCTCGTCGAGCCCCTGCAGATACTCGGTGACCGCCGGGGAATCCAGATTGGTCATCTCGTCGAGCGTCAGGTAGTGCGCGGCCAAGCCGATGGCGCACACCAGCAGCGCCGGCACCAGCCAGTCGAAGGCCATCTCCCGATCGCGCACCGCGTCGAAGGCCGTGCGCGGCGCGTAAAAGACCAGTTGCAGCCGCTCGCTAAGCGTCAGGTCTTCCGCGGCAAAACCCGGTNCCGTCGCGCTCATGCCACCTCGATCAGTTGGTCGTGGGTGCGATTAGCTNCGGCAGGCTCGCCGTTGGAGACCGCAAAGTCGCCGGNGCAAGNGTTGACCGACACCCGATAAAGGCCGACTATCAGCGATTGCAGAAATTGCGTGAAGGTCTGGANCGTGAACTTACTGAGCGAGAGCCATTCCATCGGCACCCCTTTCGCGTCTAAGCAGAGCTNATAANAATAGACATGTCGCCCCAACCGCGCCAAANCCGGACGCCCGACGCGGGACCGCNCACCATCCCACCGNGGCNTTTNCACATCTAAAAGNTTGTCCGACAAAATTTTACGAGAATTCCTTGTTTTCGAACGGATATTGACTATATTTATGGCTATCGCTCGTCTCTGCAATAGTTGCAGAGGTATCATGTACCACGTTGGCAGTCGTTCGGATCCGCGTAGACACCTACCCCCAGGCCGGATGTAGTCTCCCTACCGAAAAGCCTCGAGCAGTAGACTCCTACTCACAGCCATTCGTTCGCTCTGTTCCAACCGCACATATAAGAGGATCTCAACATGGCAGATCGCGAGAGGGGAACCGTTAAATGGTTCAACGACGCTAAGGGCTTCGGCTTCATCGAGCGCGAGAATGGCGAAGACGTCTTCGTCCATCACAGCGCCATCCAGTCCGAGGGTTTCCGCACGCTGTCCGATGGNCAGCAGGTGGAATTCGAAGTCGTCCAGGGCAAGAAGGGCCCGGCGGCTGAGAGCGTCGTAGCGCTCTAGCCCATCTCACTCATTTTCGCAAAAGAGGGTGATGTAGATCCTACATCACCCTCTTTTCTATTTTATATTANATATATGAAAATACGCGTAGACAACCTAGCTTCCGACNCCACCGAAGACGACCTCCGCATGCTCTTCGAGCTCTTCGGCGCCGTNGCCGCCGTCACCATCGACCAGCGCCGCCGCTGGGGCCAGATCGATATGCCCAGCAAATCCGCGGCCCGCGAGGCCATCGAAGGGCTCAACGGCCAGAACCTCAAGGGGTTCGACATGGCGGTCGAGGAAATGGCTGCCCGGCCCACCGGNCGCCCCCGCGGCAAGCCCCGTCGCGGCCGCCGCTAAGCGCCTATTCAAACGACTGAACCCGCACCAGGGCCCTGGCTATCGACGATTTCTGCCAGTGCCTCGGGTAGGCTCGTACCCCTCAGCCTATCACCCAACATCATCCCACCAGCAATCGGTCGTCCGCGCCCGTAACCGCTACTACACGTGATGATTGGCATCGGCAATGGTGAACGGATGATCGGAAATCCTGGGATCGGCGCCGATGCGAATGAAGGCCATCTGCACCGCGGCGACCAGGCCGACCGCTCGACGACCACCCGGATCGACGTGCATCGGCTCTAATCGGCCAACCGTGGGCTTCGCATTTCGTCGCCCTTAGCCGNAGCCGTGAGCTCCGCCTTTTTGCTCGGCCGCCTTTTGCTCTGTCGCGATCGCAATCTACTGTAGTNTCTGCTANAGTTCGATCGTACCTTCTTCGACCAGTTGATACACCTGCGCAAGGATCCGCGCCTGCGCGTCGAGCACCTGCTCCGGCCCGCAGCGCACAAAGCCTATTTCTTCGCTTATAAAGGTCTGCACCCGCTCGGACATGTTGCCGAGGAATTTCTCCCGCACCGGCTCGACGGCCCCCTTCAAGGCCAGCACCAGGTCGCGCTGGTCGATCTCGCGCATCAAGCTCTGGGTCGCCTGATCGCTCAAGCCGGCAATTCCCGCAAAATCCGCCAGCTGCTCCGGTGCGCTGCGCACCAATGGCGGGGGGGGGATTGTTGAATGCGTGCATGGCATTGGCGTAGAGATCCGGCCCCAGACTGCCGAGTACGGCCATCAGCCCCAACTCGCCCTTTTCGGCCCGCCCCACCAGCGCTTCGACCGCCTTCTTCTCGCCGCGATCTCCCGCGATCTTGCCNACCTCCTCGCGCACCGCCGTCAACATCGCCGCGCGCTGTTCCTCGAGGTAGCGCTCGACTTCNTCCGGCGCGATATCGGGCGTTTTTTCCGGCGCAGCTACGACCTGCTTGCGCTCGCCGCGGGGCCGGTCTTTCGGCGCCAGGAATACCGACAGCTTGTGCTCTATGATGCGCGGATTGTCACCCGCCTGTATCGCCATCACCCCTTCGATCACCAGCTTCCACGCCAGAGCCTCCCGCTCGTGATACTCGCCCAGCTTGCGGGGGCGAAAGCCCCANCGACCAGCCCGTAGAGCAGCACCCNGTACANAAGCGGCACTACCGCACCCACCACACCCCCGCCCTGCGCCAGCACCAACAAGGCCCCAACNCCACCAAANAAGGCCCAGTGCCGTCCCGTGCGTTCCACCACCCGCTGCCGCTGCGCGTGCCGCTCTGCAACGTGATGCAATTCGGTCTCGAGAATGTCCATAATCAAGTCGGGCTCAGTGCCATCGACGACCAGGCCAATGCCCGCCCGCGTCAGCATATTGGGCTCGTCGGCCATCGGCTTTTCCAGCGACAGAATGCCCTCNCGCCGCGCCTTTTCGGCATAGCCGACTATCCGCTCGACCATCTCGGCCGACTCGGNCGNACGCACCANCAGCACATTCTTCACCGCCCCCAGCGCNCCCAGCGCCTCGCGCAGCGGAAAAGCCACCAACGTCGCGGCCAGCCCACCACCCACGACCACCAGTACCGCGNTACCATTGTACAACCCGGCCCATTCGCCGCNCGTCGCNTGCAGCACGATCGCCACACCTGCTACCCAACCGATTATCGTCGCGATATCNATCGTTCCGTCCTCGTCCGTATTCGTTTNGAAGGGCACCACAAAAGCAACGGCCCCCATGNCCATATACATAAACGAATAGCTCAAAAAAACGCACGANTCAACTTATTTTGTGGCAATAAAAAACCGGCGCAGGACCCATTCCCCGCGCCGGTTTTTAGTTGGGANACTCTCGTCTCATTTTTGCGGTGGATAACATCTNAANAAATCGCGCTGCGCTGTAGTCAANCGCTCGAAGGTCTCNGGGGTGATGTGCTGCCGCTCGTCCATGGTGGCGATATTCTGCGACATCATCCAGTANGGCCCGTAACCCACATGCAGCGTCTTGCGCACTTGATCCGAGCGATTAGTAAAGCCGGCGTGGCGCAAATTCTCGGTGAAGAAGATCGCATCGCCCGCTTTGACCTCCAGCCCAATCATATCGGGATCTTCATCGGGATTGTTGCTGTGCGGCGAGGGAAAATTGGTCTTGTGGGTGCCCGGCACCACGCAGAAGGCGCCCTGCTCATTATCGCAGTCGTGGATAAAGTAGACCATGCGCACCATCATGCAGTCGATGCCGCGCTCGGTAAAGCTGTAGCGGTACTTCTGGCCCGCCGAGGTGGTGCCGCCGTGGCAGCCGGTCTGATTGCCCTTGTAGCGGATGCGGATCTCCGAGTTGTTGATCGTCGGTCGCTCCTTGACGATGGCGTGGACGTATTGCATCGTCGGCTCGTGATCGAGCAAAACATCGAAGGCCGGATCGGCGTTCCAGAAGTCCTCAATCATAATGGTCTTGCCCACGGCACGCTCGCCATTGACATGGTAACCGCGCTCGGGATTGGCGTGGTATTCGGCGCCCCAGCCGCTCGGTTTGCGCGGGGGGTCCTGTACCCGCGGCACCGCGTGCTCCTCCAAATCGTCTACCGCTCTGCTAAGCGCCGCCACCACATCGGCCTGCAACAGCCCCTCGATCACGATATAGCCCTGCCGGTCGAATTCGAATAACTCGATTTCGTTCATCCTTCCTCCAATCCTATCCTGGGGTTACAGCTTGTAGCGCTCGACGATCCCCTTCAGCTCCACCCCCATTTCGAACAACTCCATGGTCTGACTATTGACCTGCTCGACGACCACCGCCACGTCCTGGCTCGCCGCGTTAACCGAAGCAATATCAGAGGCGATCCCGCTCGAGGCCAGGGCGGCCTGATCGACATTCTGGCTGACGCTGGCGATGCCGGTGGCGGCCTGATTGATATTCTGCGCCATCTCGCGCATCGTCGCCGCCTGCTCCTCCACCGCCGCCGCAATATGTACGACGATCTCGTTGACCTGGCGAATAATCTTGTCGATCTGGCCGATCTCCGCCACCGTACCCGACGCCGAGTCCTGAATCGCTTCAATGCGGTCGCTGATCTCATCGGTGGCCTCGTTGGTCTGCCGCGCCAACTCCTTGACCTCGCTCGCCACCACCGCGAACCCCTTGCCCGCCTCACCGGCCGATGCCGCTTCGATAGTCGCGTTCAACGCCAGCAGTTTGGTCTGCTCGGCAATCTCGGAGATCACCTCGATAACCCTGCCGATCTCGTGTGCGGCCGTGCCCAGATGATCGACCCGCTGGGTGGCATTATCGACGCTCTCCACCGCGGAGGCGGTCACCTCGCGTGCCTGCTCGGCACTGCGGGCGATTTCGCCAACGGTGTGGGTCACTTCCTGGGTAGCGTTGGCCACTGTACCGATATTGTTGCTCGATTGCGCCGCCGACGCCGACACCGAGGTCATATTGGCGCTCATTTGCTGTGCTGCAGCCGAAGCCGTATTGGCGTTGCCGCTGACCGCGGCGATATGACCCGCCACTTGCTCGCCGACTTCCGACAGCTTGTCGGATGTCCGACTCAGCGCCGAAGCATTGGTGTTGAGCTGGGCGAAGATCGCGTGCAAATTCTCGGCCAGGTGTCCGAAATTGGCCGACAGCACATCGGCCTGTGAGCGCGGCTCCATCTCGATCCGCAAATCGCCCTGGCTCAGGGTGTCGGCAGCGCTGGCGATGCCGCGGATATAGTCGAGCAGGCTGCGGAAAGCATTGGCCAATTGGCCGACCTCGTCGCGGCGCTCGATCGTCACCTTGCGGCTGAAGTCGCCAGCGGCCACCGCCTGCGCCACGCGGGTGATATCGTCCAGGGGCCGGGTGATCATCCGCATCAGCAACACGGCCGCCACCAGCCCGATCAACACCGCCACCCCGACCACGATCCACAATACCTGCATCGTCGCCGCCGCCGCCGCATCGATCGTATCGATGCTCTCTTCGACCTTGCTCCGCTTGAAGTGCATCGCCTCCTCCGCCGCGTCGCGCACGGCATCGGACACCCCCTGCAACGCCTCGCGGTGCCGCGCCAGTTTGTGGGTGTTTTCCACCAGTGCCCCAAACTGCGTCCGGTAAGTGTCAAGCAAGCCAAGCAATAATTTCTTGCCCTCCACATCCACTCGCGACGCCGCCACCCGATTCTGCAGCTGATCCAGCACTGCGTTGGCGCGCTCCACGTAGAGGTCCTTGCTGCGAATGATATAATCTTTCTCGTGCCGCCTTATCAGCAGATAGAGCACGTGCCCGTTGTCAATGCCGTTGCGCGGCTCCTCGACATAGGCCTCGATCTGGTGTGCAATGTCACGCAAGGCGCCGCGCAGACCAATATTCTCGCTGGCGCCGCGCTCCTCAATCACCCGGCGCAGTATCGCAAACTCGCGGCGATACTCGCCGATCCGCGCCTGTATCTGGATCATTTGCTGTCGCGACTGCGGATGACTCACCACCTCTTCGAGTTGCTCCGCTTCGTATTCTGCTAGGTCGAGGTGATCGTTGACTTCGCGAGCATAGGCGTTGTTGCTGGTGGATACGAACTCCTTTTCGAAGCGCTGGGCGGTACTGATCAACAGTGGAATCTCGGCAATTTGTTGTCCGTGGTAGACCTTGGCCATCACCTCGTCGCCATAGCCGTCGATGGTCTGCCGCAGCGACGCGATGCCGACAACGCCGACAACGAGCAATAAGACGATCAGGCCGCCAAATCCCACGCCAATTTTAACCCCGATTTTCATATGCATCTCCTCGCTACTAAAACCCGAGCAATCGAGCCAGATTGCCGCCCTTGACCAGCGCTCGCTCCGCCTCCCCGTACCCTTCCATATGCGCATCGACGATCGCCGGCGGACCACTGCCCCAGACCATGCGCTCCGGCCCGAAAGCTTCTATCACCCGCCGCGTAAAGGCCTTTGCGCTCGCGTAGAGCGGCGCGTCCCGGGCGAAGTGATTCAGACCCGAAAGCTTCATATATGTATTATTATATTCGGCTTTCGCCGTGCCCAACTCCAATATTTCGACAAATTCCACCGCAGTGCCCATATGCGGCTCGGCGAGGTGATCGATCAACGCCACGGTCTCGGGGATGTCGCGCAGCACCCGTGCTACCTGGGCACCGTAGTCGGGACCGATATGCAATTCGACGATCAATCCCAACTCGACCGCCTTCTCCCACAGCGCGCGCACTCCCTTGTCGTCGAAGCTATCGAGATATATCTCCTTGCCCCGATGCGCGTGGAACCGCGTCGAGACGATCTTCGGCTCCTGCGCGACCAGGTCGGCCAATTTCTGCGGCGCGTCGGGATCTTTGGGATAAAAGAGCGAAGTGCCCCGCAAAATCTCCGGCTCGCGCGCCAGACACTCGAGTACCAGCCGGTGGTCGTCACCATACGGCTCGGGATGGACGATGACGCCGCGGTCGATTCTTTCGGCGGCCATCCGCTGCAAATAGGCACCCAGGGGATCGGCGGGATGGACGGAAACATCGGGCCGGTAGGCCGCCTGCGGGTGCAGCGGATAGCGCTCGCTATCGGGGCTAAAAATATGGGTATTCCACTCGACGATCATGCGGACCTCCTATCGCGTAAAGGCCAACGATACCACGCCCTTACCGTGCTGTCAAACGCCACTGCCGCAAAGTCTTGACAATCGCCGGGGACCAATCTATTTTTTGTATCTGTCCGGTCTGAAAACGAGCTATGGCCCGTTCGTCTAGAGGCCTAGGACGCCGGCCTCTCACGCCGGTAACACGGGTTCGAATCCCGTACGGGCTACCATTAC
>PBOD01000091.1 GCA_002724215.1 Gemmatimonadota bacterium
GTGATAGCCCAGCACCGCGATGGCCCGGGCCATATCGACCTCGTCGGGCCCCATCACTGCATGGGTGTAGGGATCGTGGCCCTCGCCCCAGAATCCGGGGCCGTACCCCGCAAACCCGCCATTGCTAATATGGACGATGGTGACCGGCAACCGCTCGCGCACCGGCACCTCGAGATTGCCCATCATATAGCCCAACCCCGCTTCCCCGGTCACGACGACAACGTGGCGGTCGGGATGCGCCAGCCTAGCGGCCACCGCCGCGCCCAGGCTGAAGCCCAGCGACGAGACATTGCCCCAGCCCAAAAAGCCGCGCGGGACCAGCGTATCGTAGACCGTACTGAGCTGGTCGCGGGTATTGCCCGACTCGTGCGTCACAAAGGATTTGTGCGGGTCGAGCACCGCCATCAACTCGCCATAGACGCGATAGGGATTGATCGGCACGTCGCTGGACGTCATGACCTCCCGGTACGGCGCCAGAGCCTCGTCGCGGGCGGCCTCAATATCCACAGCGACCCCGTCGGCGGACCGGCCTGCACCCCCGGTTCGCGCCGTCAGTTCATCGCATAGTGCCGCGAGCGCCAGCCGGGCGTCGCCGATCAGTGCCAGCGCATTGGGATACCACTTGTTCACATCGAGTTCGCTAATGTTGAGATTGATGATCGCCTTGGCCGCCGCGCCGGGCATGCCGTGGCTGAAGCGACCCGGCGACAGGCTGGAACCCAACGCGAAGATCAGGTCGCTCCGCTCTAGATAGTCGACCACGTGATCGCCGCGCACGCCCAGAAACAGCGGATGGTCTTCTGGAAACGCCCCCTTGGCCTTGAGGGTGGTGACCACCGGCGCGTTGGCCAGTTCGGCGAAGGTCTTGAGTTCGGCGACGGCATCCGCGTAGATGACGCCCTCGCCCGCGTAGACCAGCGGACGCTCGGCGCGCAACAGCATCTCGACGGCAGCGCGTGTATCCGCGGGATCGGGTGCGGATTTCCAACCCTTGACCGGGACGTAGGGATCTGCGGCCTCATCGTATGCGCCCAGCTCCGGCAATGCCAGAATCACCGGGCCGGGCCGACCCGTCCGCAGCATCGTAAAGGCCCGGCGCATAAATTCCGGCACGCGCTCGGGCCGGTCGATATAGCCGTACCACTTGCAGACCGACCTGAGGCTCGCCGCGAGGTCGAAGTGCGAGTTTTCGGATCCGCCGGCGGGCACGCCGTCGGTGATGCACAGCGTTGGCGAGTTGTCCTCGTAAGCCTGGGCCAATCCCGCGTAGGCCACCTGCAACCCGGCGGCGTTGACCCCGCCCTGGACGGTGCAAACGCCGATGCGCTTGCCGCCAGTGATCCGCGAATAGGCGTCGGCGACGGCGACCGCGTAGCGGTCGTCGCGCATCATAACCATCGGCACGCCTTCGCGGCCCAGCGCATTGTTGACCTTGCAGACGGGGAAGGTCGAGACCCACTCGACACCCTCCTGTTTGAGGATGCGCGCGATGCCGGTAGCCGCGTCGATCATTGGACATTCCTTTGGCTGGTGTTTCCTACTTGCAGGCCGGAGTCGGCGCTGCGTAGATTGCTATACTATGGCAAACCAGGCGATCCCCAGCAAGCCGCATCGGCCCCGGCGCTTTGCGCACGCCACGGCCAAGCTCGACCTCGATGCCCTGCTGACCCCGCTGCGCCGGTTGTTCTACCAGGCGTTGAGCATCGCCCTGCTGCTGCATCTGGCCCTGGCTGCCTTAGATCCCTTTACGCAACGAGCCGCCAAAAGCCCCCGCCCTCTGACCGCGAAATTCGTCAAGCGCCAGCCGCGGCTGACCAAACCGCTGGAGCTGCGCAAAGTACCCCAGCGGCGGCGCCAACTGGTTCGCCATCAGGTCCGCGCCGCCGCCGCTCGCCTGGACCAGGTCCGCGCCACCGCCGCCTTCTCGACCCGCACCATCGTCGCCCGCTCAACCGCCGCCTGGCAGATCCCCTACCACCGCCACACCAGCTCGCGAGCGCCGGACGCCGCGCTCGCGCCGGCCTTGCACGGGGACGTCGATCTCGACATCAGCCGCGCGCCTGACAACCGCATCGACATGGGCCTGGAGATGCTCGATATAGACGCCATGGACACCGGCCGCTACCGCGCGGTGGTGATCCAGGATCCCGACGACAAACTCGCGCTCAAGGGCTTCGTCAAATTCGCCCGCGTGGTCTCGGCCAGCTATGTCGCCCAGACCCAGACCAATGTGGTCGACGGCGGGCTCAACAACCAGGAAATCGACATCCTGCGCGACATGCTCAACGAGTGGACCGGCCTCAGGGCCAGCTTCGACGGCAGCCTGACCTTCGACGACGACCGCTTGCTCGCCGTGCCGATCATCATCCCGCAGGGCCAGCCCAACGAAAAGGAATTGGAAAATCTGGCACACTACCTGCTGGCCGGGGGCTTCGTGATGGCGGAAGACCACAACTTCGAGGGATTCTGGGTCGAGGCACTGGAAAAATACGGTGGGCTGGTCGCAGGGAGAGACTTCCACACCGAGCGGCTGGCTGCAGACCACCCGATCTTCACCGCCTATTTCGACCTCGGCGACGGCGTCGCGCTGGGCGCCACGCGCTTTGACGATCCGTATTACTGGAATGTAGTCCAGGGCTTATATGTCAAAGGACGCCTAGCCGCCGTGCCGCGAGCCAACGCGGGCATCGGCGGCTATCTGGGCTTCGCCAGCGGCCGCGACTCGACCCGCATCCTGCAATTCGCGGTCAACACCGTCGTCTACGCGCTGACCCAGGAGGGCTCGATGACGCAGCGACTGATGCAGATGGTGCACTGAGGGCCGCCACTGCGCCCCATTCAGCGCCCCTTGCGCGCCGCCAGCGCCACCGCATTTAAGGCGATGCGGCCGGCCAGATGCGCCGCCCGCCCATCCGCGTCCCTGGCCGGCGCGAATTCGACCACATTAAAGCCGACAATATGGCCTCGCGCGGCAGCGCCGTGTAGCAGGTCCACCACATCCCAATAACCGAGCCCACCCGGGGTTGGCCCCATCACCGCCGGCATAATGCTGCCATCCAGCGCGTCGCAGTCGAAAGCCACGTACACGTCGGCGCCCGCGGGGATCAAATCGAGAGCGCACTCGACGCCGGCACGCAATACCTGCCGCGCGGTGATAAAGCGGGCGCCCCAAGCGAGCGCGTCCTGATATTCGCCGCGGCGGGCGCTGCCGACGTGGCGCATACCCACCTGGATGATATTTTCGACCCAGCCCATCTCCGAGGCCCGGCGCATATTGCTGCTCAAGCCCTGTTGCTCGCCGTCGACTTCGTCGCGCCAATCGATGTGAGCGTCGATCTGCAGAATGGTCAGCGGCCCCCGTCCCTCATAGGCCTGTAGCACCGGGATCGGCACCGAATCGTCGCCGCCCAGCACAATGGGCACTGCGCCCCGCTCCAGCACCTGCTGCACCGCTGCGGCAATAGCGGCTCTATTGCCGGCAAAGTCGCTGGAGCGGGTCACCAGATCGCCACCGTCCACCACCGGCCCGTACGCCGCTTCCAGCAAGGAGCCGTCAATCTCGAAATCGTAGTGGCTCAGATGCGGAGTATTCATCGCGGCACGGATGGCCGCCGGCGCGCCGGACGCATAGTCGCCCACACTNTCGTAGAGCGTGGCGATCGGCGCGCCGAGAATGACGGCCGCAGCCTCGGCCTGAGCCAGATCGGCGCATNTGGGCAGGCGATAGAATGACGGATCGGGCAAACGGAGCGCGTAATCGNCCATCGCCCTATCCGGCCAGTGCGCGGCGGACCAGTTCGTCCATTTCGCGCACGCTATTTTGCCAGGTCTCCAGTGCGTAATCGGGGCCAGGCCCCCAGGGCGCGGTCTCCATCGTCACCGGCCCGCTAAAGCCGATGCGAGCGGCAAAGCGGAAGACGCCGTCCCAATCGACCGCGCCGCGTCCCGGAGCCAGGTGTGAATCGCGATCGCCGGCATTGTCGGCCAGGTGCCAGGCCGCCACCCGCTCGCCCATCGCCTCGAGGATCTCCAGGGCCTGCGGCCCAGCCGACATCAGTGCGTGCCCGGTGTCGTAGACGAAACCGACCTGCGGGTCGTCGAACTCGCGTGCAAACTGGCTGATGTGCGCCGCCTCGGAAAAAAAGCGACCGCCGCCGGACTCGCCAGGCGTCATATTCTCCAGCCCGATCACAACGCCGGCATCGCGCGCCGCCGGCAGCATTTCTTCGAGACTGCGATAGAGTTGCGCGAAATAGCGATCGAGGCCGTTCTCCTGCGCCGGGTCGCGGTTGACGGTCGGGTGCTGCACCCCCACGCGCGCGCCGAGCCGCCCGGCTACTTTGATCCACTGTATCATATGCTCGACCGCTGCGCGCCGGGTCGTTTCGTAGAAAGAGGCGATATCGTCAGCGGCCAGGAAGGGCAGATGGAAGGAACTGACCGCGATGCCTTCGTCTGCCAGACGCTGGCGCAGTGCATCGATTTCCGCATCGCGAAAACCAGACACATTTTGCGGGTGTAGCTCGAGTGCCTTGACGCCACAGGCGTGGCACGCCGCGACGGTGCGCTCGATATCGTCGTAAAAAATGCCTACAAAGGCCCAGGTCCAGGTCTTGTCGTTCATATGCGTTCCTTTCCTTTTGCCAAACTGTATTCAAATACCGGCGTTTTTGCCAGCGAGGCTAGATTGTTCGGCCGCGCGACCCGTATCTTTCTCGGCGGACTCCAACAGGCGCAGCCGCACGACCAATAGCGGCGGCAACTGGCGAAACTGCGACCAGGACATATCGCGCGCACCCGGCGTCGGACGCGCGAAGGTCGGCTCTTCGAGACCGTCGATGACAAAGCCCGCCGCAAAGGCCGACGCAAAGAGCAGGTGCAGGGGCCGGTGAAAGTAGTTTTGCGCTGCGGGCGAATTGGCCACCGATGACCCCTTGTAGTGCAATGGCTCGATATAGTGGGATATTTTGGTGGCATAGCGCAAGTCGAGGCGGCCGTCGCGGTCGTCCTGCTCCACGATGCGAGCGGCGCCGGGATTCTGGAAACAGGGGTGCATCAGCGAAAAGACGAAGCCGCCGCCTGGCGACAGCAACTGCGCCAGGGCGCGCATCAACGGGACCAGCGCGGGCAGGTCCATCAGCACATTGCTGGAAACAGCGGCGGCGAAGCGCCCCTTGCCCAAACTCAAAAGCGCATTCTCATCGGTAGCGTCCACCACTGCATAGCGGACCTTGTCGCGGTAGGTTCGCGCGTAGTCAATCAGCTCGGCGCTGGCGTCGATGCCCGTCACCTGTGCGCCCCTGTTGGCCAAATGGCGGCTAACGACGCCGTTGCCGCAGCCGACGTCCAGCACCTCCTGTCCGGATTCAACGCCCAGTAGGCGATCGAACGCCGGTAGAATGAGCTCGTTGTGGAAGTCGTTGCCGCGCTCCCCCATCCGCCCATCCCACGCCTCGGCGTTCTCATCCCAGATGGCGCGCGTTTCCTCGGCCAGTTCCGGCCATTCACCCGATTCTTTATTCATCTCAACTCTCGCAGTACGACCCGGCGTCCGCGAGTCGATCGATGCGCAACGACGCGAAGGAATCCGCCGAGCCAGGGTCGTAGCGCAAAATCCAGTCTTGCCCATCGTAGGCAAAACGATACACGATCACCACGTGCTCGCCATGCGCCGATTTTGCGTCGCGCAATCGGGTCAAATCGAGCCAGTCGGATACGTGTACTTTGCAGCGCGTCACCTCGCCGCGCGCGACATTGTACACCGACCCCAGATCCTCCACCTCCACCACATAGACCAATTCTTCGGGCACTACCGCCAGCTCGACCACCTCGGGCGTGTGGAAGCCCTGCACGACATCGCCCGGTGCGCCGGCAATCGACTGAATTCCAAAGGCCTTCTGCGTCGGATCCTGCTCGGCGAGAATGGCCTGCAGATCATCCGGAACCGGGAAGCGCGCGAGTAATTCCTCCACCAATGGCGCCAGCGGCCCTTCATAAAAATCGTAGCATCCGCTCATCGACTCGCCCATAATCAGGCGGTGCGCCAGCGCCAGATCGCCGCCGCACAACTCCGGCTCACAAGCGATCCCATAGGGCGACCACGGCAACGCGCCCCTGGGGCTGGCCCAATCGGAGATAACGAAGTCCCGCCCCATATTTCCGGAAATATCCTCGCCACGTGCGAGCATTTTTCTCATCTGGTCCAAGTACAACGCGACCCGCGGCCAGAAATAATGCTCCACCAACTCGGCGTAGTCCTCCGCGGTATAGTCGAGGATCGGCTCCCAGGCCGTCGCCGACTGCGTCGCGGTAAAGGTGACCCAGTTGCTGCGGGCATTGTCGTGGCCGGGCAAAATCTCGGGACAGCGCGCGGCGCGGTCGTCGTGCACTTGCAACCGGAATTGATCGTGCGCCGAGCAGAAGCGAGCGATAAAGCGCATCACTTCCTCCACCCCCGCCGCTTGTCGCTCGTACTCCCGCGCCCACCCCGCCCGAAACGCCTTGCGCGCTCGCGCCAACCGGTCGTTGAACAGCGCGCCGAGATAAACCCGCCCGTAGTCGACCACGTCGAAGCGGAACAGCCCGCTGCGCTCCATCAAATCCGGCTCGGCCAGCGCCGTCTCCAGTATAGAGCGCAACGCCGGCAAATACCCCAGTGTCCGCTTGACCGAAGTCGGCGTCAGCCCCGGTAGATAACCACCGGTCCAATCGCGGTAGAGCGGGCGATTGGTCATGTCCATATTGTAGTGGGCGTACAGCGTCGCCAGCGCCGCAGCGGTCATCGCCTGCAGCTGCGGCGCCGCATCGCCATAGCGCGCCCTGGTCCATCTCAGTGCAAACTCGTCTAATTCGACGGCCAGCGGATTCCAGGCGATCTCGGCGTAGAGATCCTGCTTGAAATGCTCGCGGTGGCTCGACTCCCCACCGACGCTGAAGCCCCACCAGTTATCGGCTTGCGGATCTTGGCACAGCGCCTTGGCGTTGTCGACCGCCACCTGCATATCGCCCCACAGATTGGTGTGTTTGCCGCACTGCACCACCATGCCGTTGATCCAGCGCAGGCCCCAGTAATAGTCGCTGAGCTTGAAATCGGGCATGCGCTGCGGAATGGCCAGAAAGTTGGTGACGACCGTGGCCTCNGATTCGCGCACGGCCTCCTTCTGCGCCTCGAAAGTGGACGCATAGCGAAACGGCTGCCCGGTCAAAATCACNGCCTGCGGATCCGCCCTTTTGACCGCCGCGATGGTCTCGTGAAACAGCGCCTTGACCAGCGCGTCCTGTTCCGCCGCCGAGCCACTGCCGAAATGCCCTTCGCCCCCGGCGCCGACGTAGTAGTAGTGGTCCGAGCCCAGCTCTTCCATCTGNGTGGTGACGCAGGCGGTGATAAACTCTCCCACGGCGGGTTGCCGCGGATCCATCCACGCNAAGGTCAGCCCGCACCACTGGTAGGGNACGGTAGAGATCTCNACGCCGGTCCGCTCTGCGTAGCCGTGCCGGAATTCTTCCGTCTGCACGCTGTCGTAATACGGCATCGACCCCGGCTCATTTGACAACCACGGCTGGTGCCAGGTCACCTCGTACCAGCAGCGAATCCCACACATCCGCGCGTGGGCGAACAACCGCCGCATCATCGCCAGATGCTGTTCCTGCCACGGCGTCAGCGCGATATCGATCCCAAACTTTTTCGCCGCCAGCGCCTCGATGCCCGTATAGCGCCCCAGCCAGTTGGTCTCGCAGGCGTTGATCCGCGTCTTGGCCAACCAGTCGAACCACTGCTTCCACTCTTGCTCGCTGTACCAGCGATGGCCGCTGTAGGCCGGATGGTGCGCCACGCACTTGTTGCGCCACTCGAAGTGCGGCTTGTGTACCTCGTCCACGGCGTCTATCTGCAGCGTCGTCCGCTCGGGAATCTGCTCGCCGTCCTCGAAAAAACCGCAACCGCAGTAGCGCGACAGCAGGTGGTAGACCGCGTAGAGGCACGAATAGGGCTTGACCCCGGCCAGCGCCAGNCCNCCGACGACGGTTTTGACCACATAGCCGTCGAATCCGAGCGCGTCTTGCGACAGGTCGAGTTTTGCNNTCGGGGCCGCATTTCCTATATAAAGGTTGGCCTCTGCGCCGGTCGCCGTCTCGACGGGCAGTTCGGCGCCGGTGATCNGGAGGATGTATTTTTGCAGTTCAGCGGCCGCGTGGCTTTCGACGGGTAGAGGAACTTCCGGCACGACGATGCGCGCCCGGGCTCGTCCATCGACGACNATAGGTAGCATGTATTTGTGCTTCTTCCTGTTNNTTGCCAGTCAAACCTGGCGCAGCAGCAAAGAAAACGTCCCGCTGTGCCTAGNGCAAGGATTGGACACCACGCCATTAATTGGGAGAATTGGCCATGATGATTCGCGCCGCGCGCGAAGCGGAAATAGCAGAGATCGCCGAACTCCAGCGCCTGGTCTTCCGGCCGCACGANCCGGACGCCGCCCAGCGCTATCTAACCTACGTAAAAGGTGATCCGAACTACACCTTAGACCATTCCCGGGTGATTTTTGCCGATGGGCGTATTGTCGCCCACCTGCGGATTTGGGATCGCGCGCTGCACGTGCAGGGCGCCGAGCTGCTCGCCGCCGGCATCGGCAGCCTGTGCACCCACCCCGANTATCGCGGTCGCGGCTATGCCAAGGCGCTGATGCGCGATTCGGAAGAGTACTTCTTCGCCGCCGGTTACGACATGGGATTATTGTTCTCCATTATCGGCACGCCTTTTTACCAAGTGCAGGGATGGATTCCCATTCCCCTGCCGACTTTTGCATTTGGCAAAGTATCGACGTGTCCCAGGCCGGAAGGGGTGCGGCGACTCGACGCGACGCAGGATTTAGAAGACGTAAAAGCCCTTTACCAAGCCCACGGCCTGATATATGAATGCGCCGTTTTGCGCGATAACGACTATTGGACCGACGGCCCCGCGCAGGTGCGGGGCACCTTTCCCACCTGGGGCGCGGTGCGCGAGGGGCAACTGACGGCCTACGCAACCGTAGAATCCGACGATGAGGAGGTCTGGATCAAAGAAGCCTGCGGCGCGNACGGGTACGAAAAATTGGCCCAGGCCGTGCTCGCCGAAGCCAGCGATCGGAAACTGGCCGGCAGCCTGCCGCGCGATCACGATTTCGTCCGGGCATTAGAGGCGCANACCGGCACCACNGCCGCATGGGACATCCACGACGAAATGATGGTCAAGGGCGTGAACTGGCCCGCACTACAGGACAAGGTGGGCGCAGAGTTCNCGCCCGATGNGCCNCCCGCCAACGAAGCCGCGTTTTGGCGNGGCCTGCTGGGCGANAAACCGTTTTACAGCTGGGCAGATATTTTCTAGCGATCGGGAGCCACCATCGTCAGCAACGCNCGCGGGTTGCCAACCAGCATCTGGTCGATCGCCTCCTCNCTGANGCCGCGCAGGCGCATCAGCGGGACGATNTCCGCCAGAATGTAGTGATATCCGTGGCCGCCCCACCGGGCCAGGCGGAAGGCCTGTGCCATATCGTGGCTGATCAGGATCTGCTCCGTCCACCCGCACTCGATCATCCACATGATCTCGACTACCCGCCCGGCGTCGTTGAGCAGGTGGACGGCNGGGTTNTGGGGGTAATAGCCCGAAGGGAATTCGCCGAACATATCATAGGACATATAGGCCCCGGTCGCGGCGATTTCACGCATGGTNTCCCGCTTGAATACCGTGCGATCGAGATGCGCCAGAACCACGCGGCGGAGATCGGCCCCGGCCGCGCCGAGGACCTCGAGGATCTCCAGCGGTGCAGCCTCCTCCCGGCCGGGATGCACGAAGATACAGGCACCGGTTTGCCGTTGGGCTAGAGCGGCCGCGCGCAGACACTTGCGCTCGTCGTCGTGCAGGGGCGAGGAGCAGCCGATCTCGCCGATGACTCCGGCCCGCACCCCGGTNTTCTTGCGGTAGACCACNCCCTTGCCGGTCGTGCGCGATTCCTCCTCGGCCGCCGCACCCTCGACGATGTCGGCGACGAGCATCTCGGNAATCTCTTGCTCCCCCCATTCCGCCAGCTCTGGCGGATGCGCCGCCGCGACGTAGAACCCGCAGCCCATCACCACGTGCACGCCGGCCGCGCGGGAGATCCTCTGCAATCCGACGGGGTCGCGGCAGATGCCCGGCAGGGTGAGATCGACCATCGCCCGCCCTCCATATTGCCGGTACAGCCCCAACTCCGCTACCGCGGTCTCGATGCTGTCGAGCTTGTGNTGGGCAGTGCCGAATTCGGAGTAATTGCGGCAGTGCGCAGCGGCTTCGTGCGTCAGCGGCTGCGCGTAGAAGGCCCGGGCGGTCGCCGTATTGGGCGGCGGCAACAGATCCGACAGGTCGACGAGGAGGTGCTCGTGCGTGAGGCAGACCCCGAGCGCATCGGGATCAATCGGTCCACTGACCGTCTGGATCTTACCGGTGAGATCGGCGGGATCTTGCATGCTCGCTTCTCGCTTTCTACAGTTCGCGCCGCAGCGATCGCAGCGCGGCGTAGGTAGCCTTGTAGGTCTCGTAGAACGGNTGGTAGGCNGCGATCTGCTCCGGCCGCAGGCCCGATTGGTCTACCGCCGCGCGCACCGACTCGCCCAAGGCCCGCCACCAATCGCGCGGATCCTGTTCGGCCCAGCCGGGATAGGGAAANCGGGTTTCGTGAGGAGTAGCCGCCGACGAGATCAGGGCGCCGTCCAGGTCGAAAATACCCGCCCGCAAGCTCTCGGTGCCGCCATCGACGCCGAGCAGGTAGCCCTTATCGCTTGGAGGTCTCAAACTGCTCTCCGTCTGCGCACTAGCCCGCCACCGTCAGGCATAGCTCAACAGCGCCTTGACCACCTTGCGCCCCTGCACCGCCTGCAGCGCCTCAGCGATCTGATCTACCGCAAAGCGGTGACTGATAAATTCGCGCGCCGCGAGCTTGCCCTCCCTTATCCAGCCGCACAACTGATCTTGCGCTTCTCTTTCGTAGGCCCGCGTCGGCCATTGGTGNACGAAAAGGTTGTAGTTGTANTCGCCGCGCGCGTTGTCGACCGGNAATTCCCCGAGCCCGGCGAGAAAGCCGTAGATGCCGATGGAGCCGCCGCGCTTTAACAGTGGCAGGGCGATATTGACCAGTTCCGCTTTGCCCACCGCATCGATCGCCGCGTCGAGCCGGCCGCGCGACTGGGGAAGGCCGGCGATCGCGGGATCGCCGGGGGCGAATACCGCGTCGGCGCCAAACGCCCTGGCCCTGGCCTGCTTTTCAGGGTGGCGATCGACCANGCCGATCCAGCCCAGNCCGAATAACCGGCCCAGCTTGACGAAACTCAAGCCCACCGGCCCGCCGCCGAAAATCAGTACGTCGTCGCCGGGCTGCAGGTGAAAATCTCGGAACGAGCCCAGGACCTCCCTCCAGGTACACAGCAGCACCGCATCTTCCGGCTCGATATCCGTATCGACTCGGGTTTGAATTTCGCAGACTTCGACCCAACCGTGGTCCNCGTCGGCCACCCCGTCCGCGACCATCGCCTGGTGGTCGGTGGCCAATACATACTCACAGAATCCGCCCCAGCCCGATTGCAGGCCCTCCACCCCGAGGTCGAACACGAGGCCACTCACCGCGCGGTCCCCTGCGGTAAAATTGCGCACTTTATCGCCGATTTGTTCGACCCTCCCCACGCTTTCGTGACCCAGAGCGAAGGGAAAGGCCTCTTCCATGCCAGGGAAGGAACCGTGCACCAGTTCGCCGTCGGTCTTGTTGCACACGCAAGCAAGCTCGGTGCGCACCAGTGCCTGATAGGGGCCGGGTGTAGGTTGCGGCGTATCGATGATCTCGACCTGTCNCGGCGCGGTGACGGCTACGGTTTTCATACGGCNTCCTCTAGGCAAATTCCGNAGAATGCTGGAAGNTGCGCACCGGACAGGCGTCGCCGCNGGGGATGGTCGCCTCCGGGTTGTGCTGGTAGCGGTCTACACCGCGCGCCATCGAGCTTTCGAAGGTGGGCCAGACGCCGAGATCGGCTTTGACCTCGGTGGGGCTGAAGCGCATGGTAAGGACCGCGCGCGGCGCATCGCCGCGGTTCGGGCCGGAGCCNTGGGCCAGCGCCTCGTCGTGCAGCGAGATTTCACCGGCTTTGAGCTCGATGGCGACGGCCTGGCTCTCATCGATCTGGTCGGCGTCNATTTCCTGCCCCAGCATATACTGTTTGCCGGACACATCGTGGTGCGGGATCTGACCGGATCTATGGCTGCCGCGCAGGACCTGCATCGCGCCATTGTCTCTGGTACCATCGTAAAAGGCCAGCGACGCGGTAACGGTTTTTCTCGGCGACAGGGGCCAGTACTGAGAGTCCTGGTGCCAGGGCACGAAGTTTCCTTCGCCGGGGTATTTGACGAAGAAGCCGCCGCCCCACTGNAAAAAATCGGGGCCGATCAGATCCTCGACATAGTCGAGGATGGTCGGAGTGCGCGCCAGGTCGTAGAGCCAGCGATTGGCCTTGTGCCACATATTGACCCCGCTGATCGGCACGTCGGCCGGCATCTGCGCTTCTAGTTCGTGCAGCCGCTTCNGCAGTTGCGGCACGGCCGCGGCGGCGAATACCGGCAAACCCTGCAAATATCCCGATTTATCGAAGTCGTCTAGCTCGGATGGCGTCAGGCGCCTGGCGGCGGTACTTATGGGTAGATTTTCCATTTCACCTTCTNTATTATANTCGTTGAACTTGCAATGGCTTTATATAGGGACATGATATAATGGCAAACCCCGCTNCACTCCACAACCAATTTCAACGAGATGGCTATATCGTCGCCAGAGAATTATTCCCACGCGAGGACACCGCCGCCTATTGCGCGCACTACATGCAGCTNAACCAGCCGGGCGCTCATCCCAACGAGCTGGTCAATCAATGGGACGACGGCGCGCCCGACCCGCTGCGACAATATCCGCGCTTGATGAACATGCACCATTGGGACGATCTCAGCCGCCAATGGCTACTCGACGATCGCCTGCGCCAATATCTAACCACGATTCTGGGCCGCGAGCCCTATGCNATCCAGACGATGATTTACTTCAAACCACCGGGATCGCGCGGACAGGCGCTGCACCAGGACCAATACTACCTGCGGGCGCATCCGGGGACCAGCATCGCCGCCTGGATGGCCTTGGAAGAGATCGACGTGGCCAATGGCTGTTTGCAACTGGTCCCGGGCACGCAAGATATTCCCCTCATCTGTCCCGTCGCAGCCGATGCGACCGCGAGTTTCACCAATATCGCAGTGCCCCTGCCCGCAGAGCTGAATCCNGTCCCGATTGAGCTCTCACCGGGCGATGTGCTCTTTTTTAACGGGCANNTCGTCCACGGCAGTTTCCCCAACACAACCGCGGATCGCTTTCGGCGGGCACTAGTCGGCCATTATATCGAAGGCCACGCACGGCGCGTCGCGGCGTTTGACCATCCCGTGCTGCGCATGGACGGCACGGTCGCGACAGAAGTGGGCAATAGCCCAAACGGCGGCAAATGCGGCGATTGGGTCGATCGGGACGGCGCGCAACTCGTGGACGTCAAGCAGGTCTTTCAGTCCGGAACGTTGGATACGACGGCCATTCCGTAGCGCTGCCATAGAGCGCGGCGACCGACCCGGTCAGATGTTCTCCGTTCAATATGCTACGGCGATGGGCTGCAGACGAATTTCACTGCCCCTATCCGTCTCTACTTCCACCCGCGCCAGATAGACGCCGGGGCCGACCAGTTGTCCGGCCGCGTCGCGACCATCCCAGCGGACCGCATGGCGCCCCGCGGACCGGGCCTGCGGCTGCGCCTGCCATATCCGCCGTCCGTCCAGAGCGTAAATGCCGACCTTCACCGCCGCCGCCCGCTGGACCCGAAACAAGGTATACTCGAGGGACAGCTGATCGTTAACGCCGTCCCCCTGCGGGGTGAAAGCGCCCTTCCCCACCTCGAGGTCCCCAAGCACATCTCTCGCCGAGGCAGCGGCGGCCACCACCACAAGCTGGTTGGAACCCAACTCCGCGCTGACATCGCCGCCTGCGACCCGCTGCAACAAACTCTGCTCCCCGCGGTTGAAGACCTCCCCCCCAAACTCGCCGGCCTCGTCGTAGAGCGCCATTGCCAGCCCGATGCGCAGCCGCCGCGCGCCCTCCGGGCTCAAGCGCCGGGGCAAGAAAACCACAAAACCGTTTTCCTCGTTGACGATGCTGTCGGGTTCCGCCGCGCCCAGGGGCTCACCTATCTCCAGCCAGCCGAACTCCGCTGGCGCCGGCGTCGCGACCCGCACGACATCGAAGCCGGTGCGATCCGCGCTGGAGAATTCGACGCCAATATCGTATACGAACGACATTTTCTCGCCCACCGGTACGCGTACCTGCCCGCCCTGCGGGTGGTGATCTCGCTCGAGTACAACCTCGCCCACGATCCGGTCCGCCAACAGNGGCGCAATCTCGATCTGCAGCGAATCCAGTCGGGCAAAGTCGAACAACGCATCNGTCTCCAGCTGCACCCGCAACTGAAAGTAGCGCCCCCACGGCAAGCCCGGGTGCTGCCCCGACGCGGTCAGCGGCCGCGACCAGACACTCCAGTTTTCCAGATCCTCAGTCACCGGCCCGCGGAATCCCACCGTCGGCACCGTGGCACCGCGCGCCTCCAGTCTGGAGAGGGAACTGAGCGAGAGCGGCCCCGGCACGGAAGCGGTCAGCCGTTCCCACTGTTTCTTGCTCACCTCCACATGAGCTCCCAGATCGTCAAAGCTGAAATAGTCCGTCGGCGTGTCGTCGCGGCCCGTCCTGATCTCCACCTGGACGCGAACCGGACCCTCCTCCAGAGCCACCAANTGCGCTCCATCCTTGCGCCACTTGCTCACCGCAAAGACCACTCGCCCGAAGTTGACCTCNCGCCCCAGGTCCACGANCTGCGACTCCCANGTCGCCGCAGGCGCAAAACCCCTGCCATAGACCTCCATTTCCGCATAAGCCGACTGGACGACGGTGGGCTGGCCGTCTGCATCGACTCCGTCGGGGACTTCTAGCAGGCGCAAATAGCGTACGTACTGAAGCGGAAAGCGAACCTCGGTAACGCTGTCGCGGTTGGCCTCGCGATAGGCCAGCTGATTTTCCAGCGGGCAGCAGAAGCCCGCCCCATGCCAACTNAAGCCCCGCTCNACTTCCTCTTCCATTATTCCGCCCTCGTCTTGGCGGGCCGTCAGGCTGAATGTTTTGAGNATATAGTTAGGATGAAAGGGCTGGTCGCTATAGGGGCTCACCCCCTTGGGCGGGTAGAACACAAAGCGCTCCACCGGCACCTGGGCGCCCATGTCTATAGTGTAATAGTAAGAAGATCCCGCTGGTGGGCGCTGGCGCCGCTCGGTGACCTCGGATCTGCGCTCGACGTAGGTGGCGGGATCGCCATCGACGAAGACATTTGGATCGGCCAGATACAAAACGTCAAAATTTCCCAGATTCTCGTTGCGGCTCCGCAATAGCAGGTTGCCGTGTCCCTGCCACAAACGCGGGTGACCCGGATGGTAAACTGGGTCCCTGCTGAACCTGAGGCGCTGCCAGGGTCCCAGCCGAGGCAAGAGGTTTTGGTCCGGCTTGAGTTCGAAAGGCTGTAGCGCCCCGACGGCAGTCGAGTCGTCCGTCATCAGGCCGAAATTCCCCACCGCTGCCCAGGCAACGCCACCCACGCCCCCGAGCCGCCACCCATTCCCTTCGGCCGCCGCACGACTGCAAACTCCGGCAAGCCCACTCAGCACAACACAGGCCCAAATCGCCACTTGCCCAGGCTCGAATTGCTTCTGCTGCATGACATGTAAGAAATAGTCCCCCCCTTTGTAGAGCAAACCAGAGAGNTCCCACAACNCNCATCGACGNCTTGACCCGNTCCCCTGCTGNTCCCTTTATATTCCTGNCGCCCNTGCTTCCCGACCACCAACCCAGCNATCGGCTTACGTGCTAAAATGGCTAACCGCTCTTGTGTCGTTCCCGGCCTGGCNGGAAGCAACGGCGCTTATCTCACCANCTCGGGCGTGGGCAACGGCGTGTGGCAAATCGCTGACGCGGCGATATGGGCGAGCCGTGGCNGCGATCTGTAGGACGGCGCTATAGCGCTTGGCGCCGACTGTTGCGGAAAGGCCGGGAACATTATTTTTGACATCACCGACTAGCCCATACAGGTCCCCCGCACANCACGNGGCACATGTGCCGGGCTGTGCGGTATGAGTTTGCAAAACGAGACCTAGGGCAAACACAACGGGAACCGCCACAAAAAATAGATGGTGAGATCAGTCTCCCAAATTCGGCCAGCTATAAATTGTACTCGATCATTCCCCAGGATCTAANACCCGCTTTCCCCGCCCCCATTCCACCTGCTGCCATCCGCGCCAAACTACAGGAATTGTTGGGTCTAGAAGACATCCCGCAAGAGGTGGATTTTGCGGTCGGCGCCACCACAGAGGCCAAGGGGATCGGCACTACGACCCTGAGCTTCGAGAATTCGCTTGGCGAAACGGTGCCGGGGCTGTTGCTGCAACCGCTCGATAGCCCACCCGGCCCGGGGCTCGTCTGCATCCCNGGCACCAGNGGCACGGCCGAGCGCGTCGCTCACCCGCGCTTTTACCGCCAGCGCACGGGGCCTCTCTACGGCTGGGGCCGCGAACTGGCGCGACGGGGTTTTACCGTGCTGGCCATTTCGCCCAAGGGGTGCGAGGCCAGGCGCCAGAGCCCGGAGCGCTGGGCGACCGAAAACAAATTGCTGGCGCCGTACGGGCGCACCCAGATGGGCGTGCTGGCAGAGGAAGCCCTCAGGGCAGCACGGGTGCTNGCGGCGATCACAGACGGCAGACGGGTCGGCCTTGCNGGTATGTCGCTGGGCGGCAACGCCACGTGGTACGCGATGGCCTGCGCGCCGTGGATCGCCGCTGGGGCACCGGTCTGCGGCGGGGTCGGGAGCATGGCCAGGGTCATCCACCAGGCGGATATCGAACGCCACAGCGCCTATTACTTCGTGCCGGGGCTGCTGCGNCACTTCGACCANGCCGAGATCGTCGCCGCCTGCATGCCNCCGCGGCCCTTTATGATGGTGGCTCCAACCCGNGACGAAGACATGCCGCGCCAGGGCGTCGATGAGTTGGTGCCACAAGTGGCCGCGGCCTACGCGGCCAGCGGGCACNCNGACCGCTTCGCAGTTTACCAACCGCCAGACAACCACGCCTTCCGCNCGGAATACCTCGATTGGATGGCTAACTTCTTCAAGCGNTTTCTGGTCGATNCCTGATCGCTCAACAGGGAGACATAACGCTTTGCAAATCACGCCNAATGACCGCGAACGCGCGGAAGGAGCCCTATCTCCGCCGCATCTCGAACANGCGGTGACCGCGATTCGCACCGAAGGTTTAGTCGTCATNAACGATGTCNTCGACCACGACCACCTCGACCAACTGCGCGAACAGATGGACAAGGATGCGCAGCTGCTCTACGACGCCAAACAGTGGAGCGGCGCCGGTGGTCTGCCCGGCCATCTGATGCTGGGACCACCGCCCTTCGCACCCTTCGTCTTCCGCGACATCGTCGCCAATCCCTTCGCGATCCAGGTGAGTCAGGCCATCCTCGGCGACAGCTTCTTCAACGGCTTCTACTGCGGCAACACCAATTGTCCCGGCAGCCAGACGCAACCGCTGCACCGCGACAGCGGTCATCTGTGGCCCGATCTCGNAGCGGCCCACCCGGCGGCCAGTCTGGTAGTCAACATTGCACCGCAAGATGTAAATGAGGAGAACGGCAGTATCGAGCTGNGGCCGGGCTCACATCTCGATCCAAGCGCCGGTTCCGTAATCGACGCCGAGACCGAAGAGGCGCGGCGAGCTGTTAATCCGCCTGTTCGCGGCAACACGAAGAAGGGCAGCCTGCTGATNCGAGATATGCGCGTGTGGCATCGTGGCGTTCCAAACCGCGCCGATCGGCCGCGCCACATGATCGCGATGATCCACAATATCGGCTGGCTGCGGCGGCGCGGCCCACTGACCTTTGGCGCAGGCTGCGAATCCGCCTTCCCCGACAGCGCGCTGGACCACAATGTCGTATTCACAGACGATCCCATCGACTATGTAGGCCTTATAAAAGACTAAACGGCCATATTCGCCACAAGGAATAATATGCTCTGCAAAACCATGCGATCNTGCTTGCCGTTCGTCTATGCGATCTTCGCTGTGCTCCCCGCACACGCCGCNGAGNCCACCGATCAGATCCCTTTCTTCGCCGTCACGCGCATGAGCAAGCCCCCCACTATCGACGGNACCATCGANCCGATCGAGTGGCGCGAGGCCATGGCCGTCGGCGGAGTCGCCGACCAGTCCACCGACATGAGCAAGCCATTGCTGCCGCGACCGACGACCTTTTATCTGGGCTGGGATCCAGACCACCTCTACTTCGCCGCACGGACCTATATCAGGCCCGGCGCTAAGCCTACCGTGCCGGCAGGCCGCTCGCAAGGCCTGGCCTATGTCTGGGATGCCGGGCTCGAGCTCAACTGGCAACCGCTGGGCGCCAACGTCCCGGCCGGCAACAAGGACAACGCCTACAAGTGGTTCCTCAACGCGCTGGGATTCATCGGCGACACATCGCGCCTGGCCCTCGGCCAGCAGTTCAAGAGCTGGAACCCGCAATTTGTCATCGAGGCTAGCCTCAGCGAACCCGGCAGCGCGCCAGACGGCGGCCGCTGGTGGCAAGTGGAAATGCGATCCACGCCGGAGGACTTCGAATTGTCGGGGCCCCACCGCGCTGGCGACCAGTGGCGGATGATGCTCGGCATCAACCACTTCCCCGCCTGGATGCAGGCGCGCATCCCCTGCCGCGGACCCTATCTCGATCCCTACGGCTACAACGTGATGACGCTGGTCGAAAACGCTGCCGCGGTGCAGATGACGATGGACGATCTGCACAACCTGGCCACCGACGGCACCGCGGCACTGACCGTGCAGGCGTTCAATCCGACTGCGGAGACAATAGATCTCTCGGTCGCGGTGAATATCGCCGACATCGTTGAGCGGACGGAAACGCTCGCCGTAGCACCAGGCGCCAGCGCCAAATTCCATCTCGACGAAAAGCTCCCCGAGACCGCAACCGCAGGCCAGGCGTCGGTGACAGTATCCCAGGGCGAGCAGCAGCTTTATTATTATACGGTGCCCTTCGAGGTGGGTGCCTATGCCTTCTTGATGTCGCCGACGGCCCCTCCCGACACCACGAGCTTCGCCTTCGAGACCCGCTTCAACCCGGTGCGCTCATGGCTGCTGGTCAAGGGAGACACCTACTATCTGGAGGGCGAAAGAGAAGCCCGTGCGCTGCAGTATCGCGTGCTCGCCGCAGATAAAACCGAGCCCGTGGCAGAGGGCCGCATCACCCAGATCGCCGCATACTATCTGCAGGACGTCGTGCAGCTGCCGCCCCTCGACCCAGGCACCTACCGGGTCGAGGCCAGCATGGAACTGGCTGATGGGCAGATACTCGGGCCGATGACCGGCAGCTTTGCAAAAAAAGACGAGGCCGCCGAATACGCCCACTGGTGGGATACCGAGCACGGCGATGTCGAGCGCATCATCCCGCCCTATACCCCCCTTAGCCTGAACGGCAGTACGGTGGGTAGCCTCGGCCGCCAATACCGGCTCAATGCGCTTGGTCTGCCCGACGAGATCATCGCGCGCGACGGCGCCGTCAGCGCCCGGCCGGCGCGGGTGGTCGTGGTACGGGACGGCACCGAACACGCCATCGATCTGAGAACGCCCCAGTTCACCGAAACAACCGACTGGCGCATACGCTTCACCGGCACGGCGCAGGGCGCAGGCTTGAAATTTTCCGCCACCGGCTGGGTGGAGCAGGACGGTCTGGTCTACGTCGATCTGAGCTACGAGTCCGCCAGCAGCGAGCCGGTGCGCATCGACGCGCTGCGGCTGGAATATCCGCTGGCCGCGGCCGATGCCGAAGGCCTGCTGTGCATCGGGCCGGGCAACAATTATTCCAGCCGCACCACGATGCTGCTGCCCCCCGACCAGCAAGGACCGCTCTGGTCCACACTCGACACCGGCATCAACGGCAGCGGCATGACGGTCGGCTCGTTTTACCCGACCGTCTGGATCGGCAGCGAGCGCCGCGGCTTCCTGTGGTGGGCCGACAACGACCGGGGCTGGATCCAGGACAACGCAGTACCTGCGCACGAGGTCGTGCGGCGGGACGACGCGGTAGTGCTCATCAACCATATCGTCGCCGGCCCGGCCGAACTCTCCGCGCGCCGCACCCTCTCGCTCAGTTATATCGCGACCCCGTTCAAACCGATGGTCAAGGGCTGGCGGATGAGCCAATCGACCGAGGACGGCACCTTCCACCAGCCCTTTCGCAATGTGCGCACCGATTCCAAAACCGGGCACAAGGTCTTTCAGAACCCAGGCGGCGGCTTGCTCCACGTCAACTGGATCCACCCCGAGTCGCGCTATCCCGAGGAGTGGGAAACTCTCTGGCACCAGCAGCGCACCGAGGGTTTCGCCGGTTGGCCGGCCGCTGATTCGACCGCACACCACCAACAGTGGCGCGACCCCTACGCCGCCCGGGCCTTCGGGTTTACCCACATGTCCTTCCAGGTCTACGGCTATGGGCGCAAGACGCTGGAAGACCACCTCTACGACTACTTCGGTGCCGAATGGGAGCCCGATACCTGGCACGACACCTATACCGACTACGCGATGTATCTCTTCGATGCGGCGTTCAACCGCGGCGGCGTGCGCTCGACGTACTGGGATCTGACCTTCCCCATCCTGTTCAACGACCCCCTCTCCGGGCTGGCCTACCGGCTGCCCGACGGTCGTGTACAGAGCGGCTACCACGGCTGGAATCTCCGGCGCTTCAATATGCGTCTCTACGCGATGCAGGCCGACGCGGGCCTGTTCCCCGGCGCCAATGGCTTCCACTCCACCAACGCCTACGTACCGGTGGCCATGCCGTGGGTCGATGCAGTGCTCGACGGCGAGCGCAACTGGGACCTGGAATCGACCCCGCTAGATTGGGTCGACAATATGCCGATCGACCGCATGCGCAGCATGAGCATCCCGCACAGCTGGGGTGTGGCCATCTGCTGGATGGCCAATATGGACACCGAGGACGCGGATGCGCGCGACCGAGCCAAGCGCGTCCAGGCCCAGTGGGTCTGGATGCACGACTCCTGGCGCAATCCCTATATCCCCCAACTGCCGATTATGCCCGAGCCGGTGTTGGACTGGGGTGTCAACGACGAGGCGAGCGTCTACCATCCCTACTGGCGCAATCCGTTTGCTACCACTGCGGACGAGGACGTGTTGATATCGCTCTGGCAGCTGCCCGGCCGCGCGATGCTCGGCGTATTCAATTACAGCAAGAACGAAACCAAAGACCTCACGATCGACGTGAATCTGGCAGGGCTCGGGCTCGATCCAGATCAGCTCTACGGGCGTTTGTTGTGGGCGGACGAGGGTAGCAATATTGCCATCGAAGTCGAAGAAGATGCGCTGCACGTGCGCGGGTTGCCCGGCCATCGGCTGGCGCTCATTGGGCTGGCGGCTCCGGCAGCCTCCGAACGGGCGCGCGCGGCCTCGGCCCTCCCGGCGCAACTATCGGGCGCGCTACCGCCGTCGCTCGCCGACTTCGGGTTGCTCGACCCGGCGACAGAGCATTTCGCGCCGGGCCAGGCGCCCGCTGTGCGCTCCGACAACGGCGCCGTGGACGTGGCGATGTGGAAACTGCCAGACCGGGTGCTGCTAGCCGTGGAAAATACCGACCGGACGCATGCACAAGATGCAGCCATCGCGGTAGACCTCGACGCGCTCGGCCTGACACCACAATTGCCATGGCAGGAATTTGTGGGCGTGCGCGACCTATGGCAGACCGACGACCAGGCACCGCCCGCAGCGCTGGATTACCACAACCGCACCCTGGCGGTAGAGGGCCTGGCGCCGCAGGCCGTGCGCCTGATCAGCATTCGCCGCTACTGACCTCTAGGGCGGCAACTGGCCGCACCACGCCTGGTACTCGTCTAGCACCGCATCGTAGCCGCGAAACGGCTGGTACGAAATCCGGCAGCGGTAGCCGTATGCACGGTTGCGCTCGGGCGAGCGGACGACAAACTGCCAGTCCCAGGCGGGCGAATGCGGGTCGGGGTGCCCCCCGCCATCGGTGAAGAAATTCCACATTGCAAAGCGAATGGATTCCGCCTGGTCGAACATGACGGTGTAGGCCATCGTCCCCTCCTCATCCGCCACGTCGCCATGCCCGGCGACCAGCCCAACATAAAAAGGCAGTATAAACGTCTTGTCGGGATGCTCGACGACATTGAGCGTCTCCGCGCCCTCCTGATAGCGCAGCGGTTCGACGCCGTCGCATCGCACGGTGCCCGTCTCGAAGCCTCCTTCAATATCATCGCCGAAGGAAATCCAGCCCTCGCGCTCGCCGTCCCGGCCGTAGAAGTGGATGCGGCGCTCCCGGGTGCAGTGCATGTAGCTCGCCCACATCATGGCCACGTAATCCAGCGGCCACACCTCCCGCTCAAACGCGACCGCAAAGCGCATATCGATCGCGTGCGGATCTATGATCTGATAGGTGAGCTCCGCCTCGGCGCCCCACGACGAATCGCGCGCAGGCCAGTGCAGAGTAGCAGAGGTGTCGCCTTGACTGCGCAGGAAGCAGGGATCCTTGCGCGGGGTGAACATCGAGCGCTCGGCGTCTCCCGCTGCACCATTAAAGATATGCTCGAAATTCCAGCCGACAGCGTCAGCGCGGAACAGGGAAACAGCGGGAAATGCCTCGTAGTAGAGCGGGTTCAAACCGCTGCCCTGCCGCGCCGCGTTGGCGATGTTGTCGAGGACTGTGCCGTGCCAGCCGTGGCCCTGCAGGCGGGCCTGGCGCATCTCGTTCGGCGTGCCTGCGCTCATATATTCTCGTGCCTATCCTCTCCTGCGGCACCCGGCGATCAACGCCCTCTCCGACGCGGAGGACGCGGCCGGGCCGGGTCCGGACGCAGCCCCATGCGCTCCAGCGGCAGGTGCTGAAAGCCAGTGATGCGCAGAATGGGCGCATCGTCGCGCAGCGCCCAGCCGGCGCGCGCTGGGTCTTCCGGATCGACCCAACCCGGATCGCCGGCCTCGGGAACGACCCAGTTGTCGCGGACGTCGATCAGCTCCTCCTCGGCGTACCAGAAGATTCGCAACCACCAGCCGCTCACGAAAAGATTGCGCAGAAAGCGGTTGCCCTCCGGCGGCACGCCGGTGCCGGCTGCGACCCAGCGATCGATCTCGCGCAATTCGGGGTAGCGCTCCGAGTAGGGCGGGTTGTGGTGGTCCATCGCCCGCAGGCTCTCGGCCAAGCCCTTGACATTGTTGGCCCAGACGGGGCTCTTGTCCAAACCGCGGGCATCGATGCCGATGGCCGGGTGGGTATCGACGAAGACATTGTTTTCGATCAGGCAGTCGCGGCCGCCCCCGAGGCCGACTGCGGCCTGCGTATTGACGACGAGATTGCCATAGACCGCAATGCCGCTGACGCAGTCGTCGAGATAGAAGACCAGTGCTTCGCCATTGCCCGGTCCGTGGATGTCGTGCATGTAATTGTAGCGCAGGATATTGTCGCGGTAGGTCCAGTCGCGACCGATGTATATGGCCCCCACGTCCCCGGTCTCGTAGCACACGTTGTGGATTTCGTTGTACTCGATCAGGTGACCGTTGCCCCAGAACAAAATGGCACAGTGCGGGTGATCGTGGATCAGATTGTTGGAGACGCGGGTGCCCACGCCCTCCAGATTGACCGCGGGAACATAGCAGCGCGACCAGCGGGCTTGGTGGTGAAAATGGCAGTTGTGGACGTAGTGGCGACACGGCGTGAGCGTTTTGCGGTCGCCACCGGCCAGGCTCACACCGCCGTCGCCGTTGTTCCAGATATCGCAGTTCTGCACGCCGTGGTCGGTACCGCCGTCGATCCAGACGCCGTAGTTGCCGGTATTGGAAATTCGGCAGCCGGCAATCATGCAATCCCGGCCCCCCTCTATCGTCACGGCACGTCCGCGCGTCGCCGTCAATTCTACATCGCGCAGGACGATGTGGCGGGCCCCTTTGAAGAACAGCAACGGCTCTTCCAGCAGCGAGATCATCACCTCGGCTCTGGCCAGCGACTTGGGCGGCCACAGATACAGGATCCCGTTGGCGCGGTCGACGAAGTACTCGCCCGGCCGGTCCAACTCTTCGAGAATGTTGAGGAAGAAAATGCGCTGCTGCGGGCGAAAGCCGTGGAGACCGTGAGGCGGCTCGGTGTGAATCCGGCGGTTTTCGACGTCGATGGATGCAATGCGCTCGTAGCTGTTGGCCCAGTCGTAGGCCCAGTAGCCGTGGATCCATATATCATCGTTAAACGTCCAGCGGCGAGGGCGGTCCCCTGCGTAGAAAAAACCTTCCTCCAGCAGACCGTAATCACTGCCGTGACCGTCTTCGCGACCCTTGCCTGCGGGGTAGCCGACGATACGCGCAAACGGCTCATCGGCATCCGCATTTGGCCAGCGCGCGACCGTCTGCGGCTCTCCGTCGACAAAGATCTCGACGTGCGACGGCACGTTGGGGCGCCCGAAGCCGCGCGACCGCATCGGCGACAGGGGCCCGATGCCCAGCGATTTCAAGTCCAGTTGCCGCACGCGGCGTCGCGCAACCGGGGCCAGGCGCGCCAGTACGTCGGGATCGGTAACGGGGGTAAAACCCGATACGACGCGGCCCCCCAGAAGGCGCACCTGCTGCCCTGGCAAAGCCCGCCAGGTCACCGGGGCATCCGCTCGGCCGCCATCGCGGCGGCCCAGACGCAGAGCCTCCATTTGCGGATAGTCGCCAGCGCCAATCCAGACCGTACTGCCGGCGCGCTCGGCTACGGGCAACGCCCGCAGCGCATCGCGCGCGCGGGCTAAAGTGGCAAAAGGCCGCTTCTCGGTGCCGGCGTAGGTATCACGGCCATCGCTGGCAACATAGAACTCAATACTCACGCTGTATCTCCTCCTCGATGATTGACCCGACCTGCCGCCCGCACCGGTTGGCAAATTGGTCCCGTAGCAAAACCCTTTCGCAACTGAAGCTCAGACCAGCAAGCCGACGATAACCTAGCATGCCCGTTTGTCGCCCAAGGAACATCACGAGCAGAGGCTCGTCGAGCGATGGCCTCGAGCTATGGCTGCTAATTCGAGACACGCCGGGGCTGCTGCATCGCCGCATGTGCGACGACCGGCGCTCTACGCCCTTCTCTCGTAACAAGCGCAAAATGCGCATTTGATACTCAATTTGAATCGCATTAAAATAACGGGCACGCATTTACTGTCGCAATCGCCAACCCACGAGGCTTATTATGCAATACGACGCCGAACAGCGCCGCTTCGACTGCGCTCCGACCCTTACCGATAGCGAAATCCTGCTGTTCTGCCGCAACGGCTACCTGATGCTCGAAGGCATAGTGCCGGACGAGATCAATCAGCGCAGCTGCGATTTCCTCGACGGCAAGCTACCGCTCAACCCCACGGTCATGCCGCCGGGGTTGACGCTGGAAGACTTAGAACGCATCCGCGACACCCACGAGCCGAGCTGTATCCTGCTCGAAGACTGGTATATCGAACACATCCTGCTCAATCCGGTGCTCACCGGCGCGCTGCGCTCGCTGCTGGGCCCGGGCGTCGGCCTGCCCGTGCTGGTCAGTCACCACCGCAGCGAGTGTCCCCAGCCGGCCCAGGGCTGGCACCACGACGCCGACCGCATCTTCGGACCGGAGCTAAATTTTGTCGAGGTCTTTTATTTTCCGCAGGATACTCCAGCGAGCCTCGGTCCCACCGAGGTGGTGCCCGGATCGCATATCGGCCCGGTATCACGCCCGGCGGAAGAACAGGGAGTGCTGATGAGCGGGCCAGCCGGTTCGATCGGCATCCACCACCAGAGCATCCTGCACCGGCGCGGCGTTTCAACCGTGCCCGGCCTGCGGCGCATGCTCAAATACAATTACTGGCGCACGGCGGCGCCGGCCCGCGACTGGATCATCGAGGACGACTTCGATTTTCATACCGCGTACTACGGCGGGCACCACTCCGCTATTTTCTACGCCCATATGTTCTACTGGCTGTGCGGCAAGGGCGACGAGTACCGGGTTATCGGCGGCCAGGCCTGGCCGTGGAGGACAGAACAGCAAATCGGACCTTCATACGGTTTCGGGCTCGAAAAGGGCTATGTGCCCGACTGGCGGGGCAGCGGCCCGGACACCTACGCATACCCCCAGCCCTGAACACCACCGGCCTGTAGGCGTCAACCCGCGATATCGCTCAGACGCAGGAGTTTTGTCGCGCCAAGCGCGTCTCGCGTGCGTGCCGGCTCTTCCCCTGCCCTGGTCCCTACGAGCCATAGCCGTGTCGACGCAGCACCGCATCGATATGCTCATGGCCGGTCGGATACGATTCGACGGGTAGCGTCGCCCCGGCCTCGAGCAGGCTATCGACCACGCCCGCATAGTCGCGATCTGCGCAACGGCCTTCCGTCGCCGCCCATATACAGCCTCCCAGCGGCGTGCTCCGGTACTCAGGAGCGACGAGGTCTACGGGGGGATCGTACTCCAGCAGCAATTTCACCAGCGGCGTATTGCCGTCGAACGCCGCGTTGTGCAGCGGTGAATAGAAGTGATTCGTCTCGGGGACATCGACGGGAAAACCGAGCGCAAGCATGATCCGCACCGCATCGAAATTTCGATTCGTCTCCCAGCAGGCCTTGGCCAGCAGTTGGCGATCGTCTGCCGCGAGCGTAGCAATCAGCTCGGGATCTTCGGCGGCGAGTTCGTGCGCCATCGCTTCGTCGCCGACCATGCACGCGACAAGCAATCGCGGTCGCCTCGCAGTGCGGGCAAGCAGCAAGTCGAAGACCTCGCGGTGACCGCGACGAAGGGCGATCTCGTGCGGCGAGGCATTAAAGCCCAGCGTCCACTGCAAGATCGTACCGCCGCGCCCCTCGAAGCCAATCCCCGGAAACGGGCCGTCGTTATAACCGATGCGGTGGGCCGTGCAGGACGCATTCTCGTCGATGAGCCGCTCGACGCGCTCGCACGAGCCCATAGCAGCGGCGAGGAAGATGTCGTCCTCCGCCCCAGCGGCCAGTAGCGTCGCCACCACATCGGGCGCATCACCGATCAGCCATTGAGCCGGCGTTGAGCGATGGTCATCATCCCGGGCATCGACATCGGCGCCCTTTTCGAGCAGCAGCCGCGCGATCTCCGGGGTACGAGCAAAATGCAGTGGGTGCCCCCCGTCGCCGCCGGCCGCGCCGACGAGTGCGGACTCACGCCCCAGCATCTCGCCCAGATGGGCCTCCAGACCAAGACCAGCGGCCGCGTGCGGCGTCAGTTTGGCACCCCGAGCGACGAGGGCCGCAGCTACCGCCGGATCTACCCCCCGCAGACCAAAACCGGGCCCCCACCACTCGCCGACGAGCGCGGGATCGGCGCCAAGTTCGATCAGTACATCCACTACCGCCGTGCTTCTCGCCGCCGTCAGCGGCGGCTGCGATAGTCCAACCCAGCCGTTGTTGAGCTCCGCTCTCGCGTCTGCATCCTCCAGCAGGCGCGAAAGCGCATCGGGATCGTCGCGCTCTAGCGCCGACTGCACTGCACCATTATCGATTGTCGCCATAACCTTTCACTCAGCGCGCGGATGATCGCGGCGGTCTCTACTACAGCGCCCATGCGCGCTGGCGGGCCCATGCCACACCCGCCAGCGCGGAATCGGCTCCGCGCGCGCAGAGCAGCTCCAATGCAGCCATGTGGATCGAACGCCGGCCCGCATCGGGATGATGCCGCGAAACCAGGTCGGACGCTCGTTCCAGCATCCGCCGCAGCACCGATAACGCGACGGGCTGGAATGTCGTTGGGGCTAGATATGCTCTGCCGATTTGAACGCGCACTTCTATCCCCCACGTTTGTTGCAACGCGCATATTCGAGCCCATCATTTAAACTCATAATCCATCAATTCACTCGTCCCCTGCCACACAATACCATTGTGTCCCAGCCGGCGCGATTCACTGACAATGCGATCAATAGTATCACGGCCCCAGCCTTCGCCATGAATAATCGGATAGGAAGGCATGTCTGCTGGCAAATACAGCTTTGCCTTCACCAGATCGCGCAACACTAGATCGGCGGTGGGAATGCGGTAGGCAAGTGTCGCGGGTTCATCGGCACCATAGGCGGCAACGGTCTCAGGCAAGCCCATACCATCATAACCCAGAAACCGATACACCAATTGCAATGCATCTTCTTCGGTCAGATCGGGAATCTCTTCTTGTAGAAATTGCGCCCACTCAATAAATGTGTTGCATACAAAAGCTGAAATATGCGACACCAGTGGACTTGCAAAATCCGCCATCTCGCCCCAGCGCAAATAATCGTGTCCTGCCGTCAGCGCCATAGAAGCCGGATACGTATCGGTCCCAAACGCCGTATCAGGAGCTGCCCGTCGAACAGCAGCCTTAAATTGTGCCAGATTTCGCACAACCAGGTCACACCGAAACCGAACCCAGTCCAGCACACCCGATCGCAACCCCAGTGCATGCATCACATCAAAAAAACCAAACCCAAGCCGCACTACTTCACTCAGCCGCTTACCATCCAGATTCTGCAAACCTTTCCGGGCGCTTTTTAGGTCTGCTATCATCGCATCCATATCATAACCCATCTCACCCGCAGTAGCTGCGCATGCAGAACAGGTACATCCAAACAGCCCCAACGGAAAGCTCCCCATCGGATAGCGAAAATGGGTGATATCGAGCGCATCCAATTCATATTGCGTTGCCCAGTGTACACAAACCGCTTCCATCCACTCCCGCACATCGACTCGCGAAGGACAAAACATCAACCGGCGGATGGTCCACGCACCCCCATACGTCCACACCTTCAATCCAGCATCTTTTAGCTGCCCTACAGCCTGCCGAAACGTCTCATCATTGCCCGTCGCAGACACACCGGGACCACACAGCGCTTGAGCGCGATCGTATTCTCGCGGATCAACAGGTCGCCCGTCAAAATGCCTGAGCACAAGCTCGCCAAGTTCTGCTTCTGTCGGCACGCGACCGCCATAAGGGCTTTTCGCCAAAACGCGCTCAGGCAGTTCACCCGAAAAACTCATAACGACTGTATTAAGCCCAATTTCATCGCGCAAGCGTTCGACGTAATCGGGGTATTTAAGCACTTCGCTTGTGGTCAGATAGATACCTGTCAACCAATCGCTTGTTGCCATAGTGTATGTCCTGGAGTTGCGCGCTTACGCGTCGAGAATATCACCTGCATTCCCTTTAAGGCAGGGAAAGCGTTAGGGTCTACGGATTAAAGGATGTACTTAAAATCGCGTATGCTCGTACTGAGCGAATGGCGTTTCCACGTCCAGTTTATCTGCTTCTTCTTGTAATGCTTGCTGATGCCGTTCGCCAAGCGGGATCCCATTTTCTGTGTTTTCTTGGTCCCAGTGCCATTCATTTCCACCAGCAAGCTCGGGTCTTTCCATCCCGGGTAATGGCTTTGTATTGCGGGCCTCACTAATGAATCGATCCATTTCATCCTTGAATTCACCTACGGGCATAAAATGTCCAACATTAATCACGGCAATGAATGAGCCCTGATTGGATTCCCAGTTGGGATCGGCATATCCTTCTTTGTAGGTGCCTGCAAACACGCCGCCCAGGCCCCGAATGGCAGAGGTCAATGCCATCGCCTTAAAAAACGTCGTCGGCAATCGGTTAAATAATTCCTCGTCAAAATTGATC
>PBOD01000092.1 GCA_002724215.1 Gemmatimonadota bacterium
GCCGGCGTACAGTGCGCCGTAGCTGATGATGCCGCCTTACTCGGACATCTGCTGGTCACCGCGCGGCAAATCGCCAAAGCCGAAGGCATTGCCGCCGACGGCTTTCGACTGGTAATAAACGCCGGCGACAATGGCGGCCAGACCGTCGATCACCTCCACGTCCACCTGCTCGGGGGACGCCCGCTGCGGTGGCCGCCGGGATAAAAAAAGCGGCTCCAATAAAATGGAGCCGCCGTGCCGTCGAATAACCCGTAGCGCCTTATGCCGTCTGGATCAGGATATAGCCGTTGTTGCCGCCGGGGACGGCGCCCTTGAGGAAAAGCAGATTGCGCTCGGCGTCGATGCGCGCGACGGTCAAGCCTTTGGCAGTGATGCGCTTGTTGCCCATCTGACCGGGCATCTTCTTGTTCTTCCAGACCTTACCCGGCGTCGTGCCCTGGCCGATCGAACCACCGTGGCGGACCGTGTCGGGGGTCCCGTGGGTCGTATTTTTGCCGTGGAAGTGGTGGCGCTTTATCACGCCAGCGAAGCCCTTGCCCTTGGACTTGCCCGTGACTTTAACACTATTACCGATCTCGAACTGGCCGACATCGAGCACCTGGCCGACCGCAAACTCCCCCTCCTCGCCGCGGAATTCGCGCAAGATACGGTGGGGGGCGACCTCGGCCTTGGCCAGATGGCCCCGTTCGGGCTTGCTGAGCTTGCGCTCGGGAATTTCGTCAAAGGCCAGTTGCAGGGCCGCGTATCCGTTGTCTTCCTCGGTGCGGATCGCCACGACCGGACAGGGTCCGGCGGCGACGACGGTCACCGGGATCAGATCTTCTTTTTCGTCGTACATCTGGGTCATGCCCAGCTTTTTGCCGATCAGGGCCCCCATACGGCCAACTCCTTCATATTGTTATAGAACACAGAGCTATAAAATTTAGGGAATGATTGCCCTCCCGGCAAGACCCGGACCGAATCGAGCGCTAAATTGAACAATATCACCATCCTACGCGGTGGGGCCATCGGTGATTTCGTCCTGACCCTACCCGCCATCGACGCAATCCGCAAAGCCTTTGCCACTGAGGAGTTGCGCCTGATCGGCAATCCGGCGATCCTCGCGCTCTATGGCAATGCCACGCACCTCAACCACGACGACCCACGCCTGATCGCGCTGCACCGGGACGGCCCCATTCCCGCCACTACCCGCGCCCTATTTGCCGACTGCGAAAGGGCGTTGGCCTATGCGGTCGATCCGCACGGACAATTACAGCGCCAGCTCGCCCAGCTCATCGCTGGGCCGGTGTTGCTCTGGGACCCGCGCCCTCCCGTCGGCACGGACGACCACATCGTCGATCACCTGCTACAGCCCCTGGCGCAATGGGGGATACCCATTTGCAATCGCGCGCCTCATATCGCGGCAGATAAGTACAGCGCCGACGCATCGCCCGAAATCATCATCCACCCCGGCAGCGGCTCCCCTACCAAGTGCTGGCCCGAGGCGCAATTTGCCGTCCTGTGCTCGGCACTCGAGCGCAGGGGATTGCGCGCTGCACTGCTCTGCGGGCCGGTGGAAATCGAACGCGGTCTCACCTCCGACCACGCCACTATCTGCCCCCCCGATCTCTCCACCCTCGCCGCCTTGCTCGCCAGCGCCCGGCTCTTTATTGGCAATGACTCAGGTCCCGGTCATATCGCCGCCGCCGTCGGCACCCCGACGCTTTCGCTCTTCGGTCCGACTGATCCGCGCATCTGGTCGCCGCGCCATCCCCGCGGCCGGATCCTGCATATGCCCAACATTGCCGACATCCCCCTTGCCGCCGTCGTCGATGTCGCGCTGCAAATGCTGGAGGAAGCGCCCCGTGGCTGATTTCCATGAGACGCAGCGCCGCGCAATGGTGCGCGACCAACTGATCAGCCGCGGCATTGGGGACCCACGCGTGCTCGATGCCTGCGATCGCGTCGAGCGCCATTGCTATGTCCCAGCAGCACAGCGCGCGCAAGCCTATGCCGACCACCCGCTCGCCATTGGTTGCGAACAGACAATCTCCCAGCCCTATATTGTCGCCTATATCCTCGCCGAGTTGGGCCTACAGGGCTGCGAAAGAGTTCTCGAAATCGGTACCGGATCCGGCTACCAGACGGCGCTGTTGGCCGAACTGGCCGCCGAAATATACACCATAGAATACTTCCCCGTACTGGCCGAACGGGCGCTCAACGCACTGACCGCAGCCGGCTACGGCGACATCGAGTTGCGCATCGGCAATGGCCGTGCTGGCTGGCCCGAAGCCGCCCCCTTCGACGCCATTGTCTGCTCGGCCGCCCCGACCGCCATCCCCACCGCCCTGACCGAACAACTCGCAGTGGGAGGACGGCTCATTCTCCCCCTCGGACAGGAGCGGCAACAGCTGGTAGCGGTGTGGCGCGAAGACAGTGGCTACCGACAGCGGCAATTGGTGCCGGTGCGCTTCGTGCCAATGCAGTAGCCTATTCTACCGGCCGGGTAATTTCGATCATCACCTTGGCGGTGCCCTGCTCGACCATCTCCAGTTCCAGCGCCGCGGCAAAGGACAGGTCGAGGATCCGCCCCTCGATGAAGGGGCCGCGGTCATTGACCTTGACTTCGACCCAGCGTCCGTTTTGTAGATTGGTCACTTTGACATAGGTGCCCAGTGGCAAGACCCGATGCGCGGCGGTGAGCTTGTACATATTGAAAACTTCACCATTGGCCGTCTTGCGACCGTGGAATTTCTTGCCGTAATAGGAGGCGACCCCGATCTGGTAGGCCTTGCCGGTGTCGATTTTGTCGAGATCGACCGGATGCGCGGCGGGCCCGGGAGCCACGACCGCTGGAGGACTAGCGGCGGCTTTAGCAGGCCGGGGCGCACCGCCGCTGCGATAGACCGGCTTGGGCACGCATCCAGCCAGGAGGGCCACCCCCATCGCCAAACCCAGCCATCTGATCGCGCGCGCCAATGGGCCACTCCATCCGCTAAGTCTGCAGGGTACCGACCAGCGCGCCAACGCGCTCGATACCGCGCTGCTGGCAATAGGCACGGATGCCCTCGACGACCTCGACACCCGCATTGGGATTGGCGAAGCTGGCGGTGCCGACCTGGACAGCAGAGGCGCCGGCGACGATAAATTCGAGCGCGTCCTGCGCGCTGGAAATCCCGCCGATGCCCATCACCGGCACCGCGACCGCTTGCGCAACCTTCCACACCATGGCCAAAGCCACCGGTTTGATCGCCGGACCGGATAGCCCGCCGGTCGTATTGCCCAGCACGGGCTTGCGGCGGTCGATATCGATGGCCATGCCGATCAGGGTATTGATCAACGACACCGCATCGGCACCAGCCTCGACCACGGCGCGGGCAATGGCAGTGATATCGGTGACATTCGGCGAAAGTTTGGCAATGATCGGGCGCCGGGTCCTAGCGCGCACCGCGGCGATGACCGCCGCCGCGGTCTCGGGGCGATTGGCGAAACTGTCGCCGCCTTCTTCGACATTGGGACAGGAGATATTGACCTCGAGCGCGGCAATGCCCGCCAAAGCCTCCAACCGCTCCGCCATCAGGGCGAATTCATCGACGGCAAAGCCGGCGATATTGACCACGATCTGCGCGTCCAAACCCGCGAGAAAATCCCACTTCTCGCCGATAAAATCCTCAAGGCCAGGATTCTGTAGACCAATCGAGTTAAGCATCCCGGCCGGAGTCTCGATTATGCGCTGCGGCGCATTGCCACCGCGCGGTTGCGGGGTAATGGTCTTGGTCACCAGACCGCCGAGCCGGGTGAAGTCGGTCAGCGGCAATAACTCCTGGCCATAATTGCAGGTGCCCGATGCCAGCAATACGGGATTGCGCAATTCGACGCCGGCGAAATCAACGCGCAAATCGACCATCAGTGCCCCCACTTGACCCGCCGTGCGTCGAAGACGGGACCATCGACGCAAATCCGGGCATAGCGCGAATAATCCGAATCATCCTCGGCCCCTACGAGTTCCACGGCGCAGCCGACACAGATGCCAATGCCACAGGCCATGTACTCCTCGAGCGAAACCTGGCATGGCGCTTCCATCTCGCGGCACAGCGCCGCCACCGCCTGCATCATCCCGTGCGGACCACAGCAATACACCTGATGCGGACCCGCCTCTGCCAGTTCGTCGCGCAACAAGTCGGTCACCAATCCGGCGTGGCCGAGGCTGCCGTCGTCGGTCGCTCGCCGCACGGTATCGGCGGCGGGCGCAAGCAATGGGTCGGGCAGGTGCTTGCCCCTGTGGCGCGCGCCGACCAACAGCACAACGCGAACCCCGCAGCGGCGCAGGACCGCACCCCAGTAGAGCATCGGCGGCACGCCGATCCCGCCACCGACCAGTATCGCGCCGGCCCCTTGCGCAGGCGGGGGAAAACCCCGGCCGAGCGGCCCGAGGCACTGCGTCTGGACGCCGGGCACCAGCCGGCTCAGCGCCTGGCTCTTCGGTCCCATATCCTCGTAGAGAACGTCGATGTAGCCAGCCTGCGGATCTGCCGCGCACACGCTCAGGGGAATGCGCAATAGCGGCGCTACCCCGGCGGCAACTTCGATATTGACGAACTGGCCGGGTTCGACCTGCGCTGCGATATGGGGTGCCTGCCAGCGCGCCAGATAAAAATCATCGGCCACGGCGTCATTGGCCATGAGTTGCACCCGCTCGTCGATCATATCCCCTCCCCATCGGCCGGAGTAGCTTCCGCCGGCGCAATTTCCGCCGGCGCGCGCTCGCCGGCGGCATTCTCTATGTCCTCCTCCGCGACCGGCTCACCCTCGGCGGCAGCCATCTCTATGTCCTCCTCCGCGACCGACTCTCTCTCGGCGGCAGCCGTCTCAATTCCTCCCGCCGGCACCGCAAAGGGCATCGTCAATTCAATCCAGGCATTTATCTCAACTCCGTTATTGCGTATCGCCGGGTAAAATACGTAGTCGTATGCGGCCGTCACCGCACTGCTGGTGAAGGGCTCCTCTCCGCGAAATACTTCCACTTCGCGAGGGCGTCCCTCGCGATCGATCAGCACATCGAGCAAAACCACCGCCGAATCGCGAGCCGCGGCGGGATAAACCGGCTCGGCGATGGTCCGGACCAGCGGCCAATCGCTCAGCGGCATGTCTTTCTCAGACCATTCGAGTTCGTCCTCGGGCAGCGCCAGCGACAATTCCTCGAGTTGTTCGAGGTCGAGGTCCTCCTGTTCCTCGGCGTCGTAAAAATCGGGATATTCCTCGTTGAGGAAGCGGATCTGCGGATTGCCGCGATCGCGCCTGACCACCTCGCGCAAATAGTGATTGGCCGAATCCTCCTCGGCCGCGGCGGTAAAAGCCCGCCACAGCCGATAGTAGAGATTGAGATTGCCACGATCGAAAGCCAGCGCCTGCTGATAGAGCTCGATGGCGTCGTCGCTATAGCCATCTTCCCAGGTGAGATTGCCCAGTTGGTATAGAGCGCGGGGATTGTTGAATTGCTCTTCGAGGCTGAGCTCGTAGAAATCCTGCGCCAGCTTCAATTCGCCGCGGCGCTGGGCCCGCTGGCCAAAACCGACGTATTTGCGCGCCAGCGACACCGTGTCGAGCGTATCGGGTTCCAGGGCCAGGAGTTCGATCTCCCACCCCGGACCGACCTGACCACCGACTGCCTTGAGACTGCGCTCGAGCTTGGCGATCAGCCCGCTCTCGCGGACTTCCTGCCGCTCTAGCGCCAATTTGCCGAATTGCGTCTCGGCAAACTCTTCAGCCAGAAGCCGGTAGCGCCGCTCGGCCTCCAGCGTGTCGCCGAGAATATCCTCGTAGGCAGTCGCTGCCAAAAATGCTGCCCGACCACCGACGTGGGTACCGGCAAAGGCCTGACTCAAACTGTCCAGCAGCGGCACGTAGGCATAGATATTCTCCGGCTCCTCCAGCCGCAGCCGTTCGATGCGCTCGAATTCCCTACCGGCCAATTCTTCGCCGGTGGCGCGCATTTCCCGGCCCAGAATCCGCCGTGCCTCATTGGCCTGGGCCGAGGCGGGAAACTCTTCGATCAGGCGCTGGAGATACGGGGCGGCGGCCGTCTCATCGCGGCGCATCTCGCGGTAGATCCACGCGATGCTGAAGATGGCGCGGGGCAACTGGTCGCTATCGGGAAAGCGGCGGATCACCTCCTGATAGTAGGCGACGGCCGAGTCGGGTTGGCCGATATCGTCACGGTAAATCTCGCAGGCATTGAACAGGTGATCGAGTACTTCGAGATTGCGCGCAACCACCACTTCGTCGCTCCGCGTCGTATCGTCTGCAACGGGCATCTCCCACCCCTCGCTCCACACTAGCGGCCCCTGCACCGCACCCGACGAATCGGCAAAGAGGGAGTCGGCGTAGTGGACTCTTTCCTGGAACTGCTTGAGCCGCCCCAGATAACCCAGCATCTCCTGCGCCAGCAACACCGCCTGCGAGCCGGGATTCTCGCGATTAGCCTCCGCAAAATACTCGCTCGCCAGCTCGGTCTCGCCGTACTCCTGCAATTGCAAAAGACCCGTGCGATAGAGGGCCATTGCCGCCGAAGGAGTGCCGGGAAAGTCATCGCGCACCTGCTCGTATTCGGCGAGCGCCTCGTCGAGCAAGCGATGGTCCTGATAGGACTCCCCGATCAGCAGCCGTGTGCGTCCCTCGAAATTGCGAAATTTGCCCTCCTTGAGCAGGTCGATATACACTTCGAGCGCTGTCTCCTCGTCACCCTGCGCGTAGTGAGCACGCCCGCTGTTGAGCCGGGCGCGATATTCCTGGTCGGGGTCGGGGTCGGCGGCGAGAGTCTGACGAAAGGATTCCAGTGCCTCGCCGAAACGGTTCTGTTCCTCGAGCGCCATTTGCGCTTCGCCCAGCCGCAACCACAACTGCGCGCCGAGATCGGATTGGGGATAGGCTTCAAGCGTGGTGCGAAACTCCTGTATCGCCGCGACGTAGTCCTCGCGGTCGTAGGCCATTTCACCCAGTCGCAATCCCGCCAGCACCGCAACCTCGACGGGGGCCTCGTCCAGCAGCGCGCGATAGAGTTGTTGCGCCTGGGCGTAGATCCGCTGCGCTTCGAGGCATTGGGCACGCCAGTAGCGGGCCTGGTGGTAGAACTCGCTGGCGGGAAAATTGGTCTCTAGATCGCGAAGCGACTGCACGGCACGCAGATATTCGCCGCGCCAGTAGAAAGCCTTGCTCATCAGGAACATCGCGTCATCGACGAGGTCGCTCTCCTTGTACTTGTCGAGGACCTTTGAGGCTTTACGCGCAGCCTTGTCATAGAGCTGGTCGGCCTGGCCCGAACGCTGCCGTTGCCGCTCGGGACCCGCCGCGTCGAAGGCCCAGCCAGCATAGGCTTCCTCGTGCGCTAGCCGTTCCTTCTCGGCCTGGCGGTAGAATTTTTTGGCGTTGTAAAAAGTGTTGAAATAGACGCAGGCTGACGCCGACAGACAGCAGGCCACTAGCAGCGGCACCAGGGTCCGCAGGCGGCGCGGGCGCATCGGGCGCGTCCCCCTCACCCCCGGTGGCAATCCTGTAAAGACTGCACGCCCATATCGGACCGTTGCAGGGCTTCGATGCCGGCGGCGGCGGCTCGTGCCCCGGCCAGAGTCGTGGTATAGGGGACGTTGTTCATAACCGCGGCCCGGCGCACCACGAAATCGTCGTATTGCGAGGTCTCGTCGAGGGGCGTGTTGATAATCAGATCGATCTCGCGGCTGCGGATGGCGTCTTCGATATGCGGGCGCCCCTCGTGGACCTTGCGCACGATCTCGGCGCCGATATCGTGCCTGGAGAGGAAGTCGCGCGTGCCCTCAGTCGCCACCAGTTCGAAACCCGCCTCGCTCAGCTTGCGCGCTACCGGGACCACTTCTTCTTTGTCGCGGTCGGCAACGCTGATGAAGACCCGCCCTTTGGCCGGCAACAGCGAGCCCGCCCCCATCTGCGCTTTGAGGAAGGCCGTGCCGAAGTCGGCGCCAATACCCATGACCTCGCCGGTCGACTTCATCTCCGGTCCCAGCAGGCTATCGGCGCCTGGGAATTTGACAAAGGGCAGCACCGCCTCCTTGACCGAGATGTGCTCGGGTACCACCTCTTCAGTGAAATTCTGCACGCGCAGACTCTGGCCAACCATCACCCGCGCGGCAATTTTGGCCAATGGATGGCCAATGGCCTTGCTGACAAAGGGCACGGTGCGCGAGGCGCGGGGATTAACCTCGATAACGTAGACCTCGTCGTCGTGGATGGCGTATTGCACATTCATCAATCCGACCACATCGAGGCCCCTGGCCAGCGCGTGGGTGTAGCTGCGCATCGTATCGATGTGCGTTTGCGGTGTGTCGTAAGGCGGCAGGGCGCAAGCGCTGTCGCCCGAGTGCACTCCGGCGTGCTCGATGTGCTGCATAATCCCGCCAACGACTACATCGGTGCCATCGGCCACCGCATCGACATCGAATTCCTCGGCGCCCTGCAAATACCTGTCGATTAGAATCGGCCGCTCGGGCGAAACCCCGATCGCCTCGTTCATATAAGCCTCCAGGCTACCCTCGTCGTAGACGATCACCATCGCGCGTCCACCCAATACGTAGGACGGGCGCACCAGCACCGGATAGCCGATGCGCTTGGCGACCTCGCGCGCCTCGGCGAAACTGGCGGCCATGCCATTTTCGGGCTGGCGGATATCCAGCTCGCGCAGCAGGTTGCCGAAGCGCTCGCGATCCTCGGCCAGGTCGATGCTCGAGGGCGAGGTGCCGATAATCGGCACGCCCTCGGCCTCGAGTTCAGCCGCCAGGTTCAAAGGCGTCTGGCCCCCGAACTGGACGATGACCCCGTCGGGCTTTTCGCGGTCGACGATGTGCAGGACATCCTCGACCGTCAACGGCTCGAAGTAGAGCTTGTCGGCGGTGTCGTAGTCGGTGCTGACCGTCTCGGGATTGGAGTTCACCATGATGGTCTCGTAGCCGTCTTCCTTGAGCGCGAAGCAGGCGTGGACGCAGCAGTAGTCGAACTCGATCCCCTGGCCGATGCGGTTGGGCCCGCCGCCGAGGATGATGATTTTCTTTTGGTCGGTACGGCTCGATTCGTCCTCGCGGTCGTAGGTCGAATAGTGGTACGGGGTGTGGGCCTCAAACTCTGCGGCGCAGGTATCGACCGTCTTGTAGACCGGGCGGATACCCAGTTCGCGCCGGCGCTGGCGCACCGCTGCCTCATCGACGCCGTTTAGATGCGCCAACTGGCGGTCGCTAAAGCCCCACTCCTTGGCCTGGCGCAGGAGCGCGGCGTTGTCGAACGCGTCCTCCTTTTTGAGCCGCCACTCCAGCTCGGCGAGCTGGTAGAGCTGATCGAGAAACCACGGGTCGATGCCGGTGAGGCGGAAGAGCTGCTCGTGGGTATAGCCCTTGTCGATGGCCAGCTTGAGATAGAACATGCGCTGCGAGTTGGGACGACTCAGCTTCTCGCGCAGCTCCTTATCGGCGACCTTGGCCGGGTCAAAATCCTTGCCGTCGGCGCCGAATCCGGCGCGACCCGTCTCCAAAGAGCGCAAGCCCTTCTGCAGCGACTCCTTGAACGTGCGGCCGATGGCCATGGTCTCCCCGACTGAGCGCATCTGGGTATCGAGCATATCGGGAGTGCTGGGAAATTTCTCGAAGGTGAAGCGCGGAATCTTGGTCACCACGTAGTCGATGGTCGGCTCAAACGAGGCCGGGGTCTCGCGGGTGATGTCGTTGCGGATCTCGTCAAGACTGTAGCCGACCGCCAGTTTGGCGGCGATCTTGGCGATGGGAAAACCCGTGGCCTTGGACGCCAGTGCCGACGAGCGCGATACCCGGGGGTTCATTTCGATGACGGTCATGCGACCGTCGGCGGGATTGACCGCGAACTGGATATTGGACCCACCGGTGTCGACCCCGATCTCGCGGATGACGCGAATGGCGGCGTCGCGCATTTGCTGGTATTCGACATCGGACAGGGTCTGGGCGGGAGCTACGGTCAGGCTGTCGCCAGTGTGGACGCCCATCGGGTCGAAATTCTCGATCGAGCAGATGATGACCACATTGTCGTTGTGGTCGCGCATGACCTCGAGCTCGTATTCCTTCCAGCCGAGGACCGATTCCTCGATCAGCACTTCGTCGATGGGGCTCAGGTCCAGGCCGTGGCTGGCGATTCGCTCGAACTCCTCCGCATTATACGCTATGCCGCCACCTGATCCGCCCATTGTAAAGGAGGGGCGAACGATGGTCGGATAGCCCAGATCGGCCTGATGCTTTTGCGCTTCTTCGAGGCTGTGAACGAAAAATCCGCGCGGCATCTCAAGCCCGGCCCGGTCCATCGCAGCCTTGAACAACTCGCGGTCCTCCGCCGTCTTGATCGCGTCGAGCTGAGCGCCGATCAATTCTACCCCGTGCTCTTCCAACACGCCGCGCTCAGCCAGCGCAACCGCGGTATTGAGCGCGGTTTGGCCGCCTAGGGTGGGCAGCAGCGCCTGGGGTTTTTCGGCGGCAATGATCGCGGCGCAGATATCGGGAGTGATGGGTTCGACATAGGTCCGGTCGGCGGTTTCCGGGTCGGTCATAATCGTCGCCGGATTGCTGTTGACCAGGACGATTTCGTAGCCCTCCTCTCGTAGGGCCTTGCAGGCCTGGGTCCCGGAATAGTCGAATTCGCAGGCTTGGCCGATGACGATCGGCCCCGAGCCGATAAGCATGATCTTTTGGAGGTCGGTGCGTTTGGGCATGCAGCTACTTTCTAGGCCTCAGCGGGCGCGGGTTGGGCATACAAAAATAGAGATGCGCGCACGCATCTCCGGCCGGGAAGAATGTAGGAAATTCAGAACGAATTGAAAAGGGAGGGGAGAGATCGTCAGCCGCGACCACCCGCCCATTAGGGACTTTGGATGAACCCCAAGTAAATGAGCAGGATGATGAGCACGACCGTGGTCGCATAGCCGAACTTGAGCAGCAGCTGGCGATGGTGCTCCCAATTATAGCCGGTCCGCAGCTTGAACTTGGGCCGGACGACTTCTTTGATCTCGCCCTGGAAGCGCTGCTCGTCGATCAGGCGGACCAATTGGGGATCGTAGTCGGCGATGGCCTTGAGAATCATCCGCTTGCGCCGGGCGACCTTTTCGGCGAAAGCCTCCTGCGGATCCTTGACTTCGCCCTCTGCCGCATCGAACTCCGCCTCTTCCTCGACGGAGTGGTCGGCAATGAGAATGCAGGTCTTTTCCCTAGCCAGGTCTTCGGCCAAACCGCTGATCGCTTCGCGGTTTTTGACATTGGCCTGGATGACGGTATAACAGGTATCTATAAAACGTCGAAAATCCTCGCGGATCTCGTCTTCCGAGAGTCCGAGCAGATAGGACTCTTCGATCATTTCTTCAATGGCGTCTTTAACGCTGGCCATAGCCTTGTGCTCTATGCGCTAAATCGGGGGCAGCACTAGATTTATAGACGATAAATGCGGCGATAACACCACCCGCTGAAACCTTCCATACATTACAATAACCCCCGGTTGGTGTCAAGTAGAACGCGCCGTATCGACCAGGGCGGCGGGCATCTCTGCGGCGATATCGCCCGCCCGCATCCCCCATTCGCCCAGGCGATCGCGCGCCCGATCCCCGGCCCGGCCGTGGAGATAGACGCCTAGACAGGCCGCCACCTCGCAGTCCACATCCTGCGCGATCAGCCCCGCAATTACCCCGGTCAACACATCGCCCGAGCCGGCGGTGGCCATGCCGGGATTGCCCGCAGCATTGACGGCGACGCGACCGTCTTGCAACGCCACCACCGTGGGCGCCCCCTTGAGTACCACCGTCGTGCTGGTCGCAGCGGCGAAATCCCTGGCCACCTCGATCGGCGCGGCCGTGATCTGCTCCTTGTCCAGACCGCTCAAGCGGGCGAATTCCCCAACGTGGGGCGTGAGGACCGAGGGCGCCGACCGCTCTCTCAATAGATCGGCGACCCCTGCAAAAGCATTGAGTCCATCCGCGTCGAGGACCAGGGGCAACTCGGTCTCCAAAACCAACCGCCGCACCAATTCCACCGTCTCGCGGTAGCGACCTAACCCCGGCCCCAGTGCCAAAACGTCAGCCCGCTGCAAAAGCACCCGCACCTCGCCCAATGCGCGCAACGACAAACAGCGCCGCTTGCGTACCTCGGGCAGGGGCACGGTCATTACTTCCGCAAGTTTGACTTCGAATATATCGTTGAGGCTCGCCGGAACCCCCAGGCTGACGCGGCCGGCTCCGCTGCGCAGCGCGGCATCCGCCGCCAATGCCGCGGCGCCGGTCATCCCCACCGATCCGGCCACCACCGCGACCGCGCCGCAACTACCCTTGTGCGCGTCGCCCCGGCGCCTGGGTATCAGCGGACCGAGCCCCTCGGCGCTCAACAACCACGCCGAGGCCGGGGCGCTGGCGACGATAGCGGCAGGGAAACCGATATCGGCCAGGTGTAGCGCACCGCAATACGAGCGGCCCGGATAGAACATCTGGCCGAGTTTGGCCACGCCGAAAGTCACCGTCAACGCCGCCTCAATGCAGGCGCCCTGGACGCGGCCGCTAGCGGATTCCACCCCCGAGGGCAGATCCACCGCCACCACCGGGCGCGCGGCCGCGACAACCCGCCCAATTACCCGGGCCATCTCCGGGCGCGGCGCGCTCTCAAGCCCCGTGCCCAGCAGCGCATCGACCACTAGATCGCAATCGCCGAGACCTGCGTCGAGGATCGCCAGATCGCCGCCTAACACCTCGACCTCACCTCCGGCTTTTTCATAGCGCTGTAGATGTTCGGCGGCATCCCCTTGCACCGCCGCCCGCTCGGCCGCGAGAAAGACGCGAACTCGAGCGCCGCCGGCGGCCAACAACCGCGCAACCACAAAGCCGTCCCCGCCATTATTGCCCTTGCCGCAAAGCACTACCGTCTGCAGGCCCGCCAGGCCGTCCCAGCGCACCGCAATCGCCGCGACCACCTCGGCGCCGGCCCGCTCCATCAATTCGACGCCGGGTATGCCCGCCTCTGCGATCGTGCGGCGATCGATTTCGGTCATTTCGCGACCGGTGACGAGTTTGGCCAAATCCACGCTCAAGCCTCCCAGGGGCGGATCAATTCGCGCAGCCGGCGCGGCACATCCGCGGGATGGGTCTGGCCGGTGTACTTGGGCAATAGCGCGCGGAATCCGACGCTAACAAAGAGCGCCCAGGCCATGGGCGCCCCGCAGAACAGGCCCAAACCCGACGCCAGGCCCAAACCCGCAAATAGGATCGCGACCAGCAAAAAAACCACCGCGTATTTGAGATTGTCCACCGCCAACAACAAGCTCTGGCGCAACGTGGCCCAGGCCGAGCCCTCCTGGGTCACCAGTACTGGAAAGACAAAGACCGCGACCAAACCCACCAGCAATAGAAACCAGACCATCAAACCGCCCAACAGCGCCCCCAACCAGCCGCCCAACTGGCGGTAGAAAACCATATTCCCCAGGATTAGGGCGCAAGCGGCAAAGAGCCCCGTCCCGAGGAATAGGGCGCGCCAGAAAAACGCGCGCCCGACCATAAGCGCTTGCCGCCAGTGCATATCCGCCCCGCGCGCCCAGGCCGCCGCTGCGGCGAAGAGCATCGCCGTGGCCGGAGCGCCAGCGACCAGCGCCCAGGCGAGGATCAGGGAACTGACGAATACAAACCCCCCGGCGGCAAAACCGATCCGCAAGAGCGCATAAGCGGCCAAAATCCAGGGCAAACTAAACGCGGACCACAACAAATTATAGCCCACCAACCCGCCCAGGTGGTCGTAGGCCGTCCACGCCCAGCGCACCAATAGCGCACTCATCGGCCCGGCAACCCGCGCAGCATAAATTCGGCATAGGTGCGGGCCGTCAGTAGCAGGTCGCGCACTCGCACCCGCTCATCAACCCCGTGTGCGTGCTCGCCCTTGACCCCGTAGCCGATGCCGGGCATTCCGCCCTCGACGACGAAATAGTGCAAATCGGTAAAGCCCGATGTCACCCGGTAGCCCGCCCCGCGCCGGCGCACCGCCTTTAGCGCCCGCGCAAAGGCATTGGGCAAAGCGTGATCTGCATCGACGACACAGGGCTCGATGCGCAGGGACGCGCAAATCGCGTAGGACGCGATTTGCTGCGCATCGATGGCCCGCTTGACCGCGCGCCGCAAATCGCGTTCGACCGCCGCCAACCGCTCGCCGGGCACCAGACGGCGATCGAGCGAAAAACGCGCCCGCTCGGGCACGGTATTGATCTTGTCGCCTGCGCCGCCCGAAAAGACGCCGCCGATATTCAGGGTCGGGTTCCGTATCTGGCCGTCGAAATCGACGTAGCGGCGGCGATATTCGCACAGCTTGCCCTTGTAATCCTGCAGGTGCCGCACGACGCCCGCCATCGCCTCGAAGGCGTTGATGCCCTGCTCCGGCCGCGAGGCGTGAGCGGACTTGCCGTTGATGGTGACCTCGAGCCACAACACGCCATTGTGACCGCAGCCGACCTGGGTCCCGGCCGCCCCTTCGCAGACCACCGCGAAGTCGGCATCGACCAGCCCTTGACCGACAATCCAGCCCGCACCCAGTTCGCCGCCGGTCTCCTCGTCGGCAGTGAACGAACATTCGATATTAAAAGCCGGCTCCGCGTCCGTGGCCACAAGCGCCTCCACCGCCATCAGCAACGCGGCAATCGACCCCTTCATATCCCCCGAACCGCGCCCGTAGAGCGCGCCGGCGGCCAGGCCCGGATCGAAAGGCGAGCCGAACCTCCAGCGCCCCGCGCAGGGCACCACGTCGTAGTGGGCGTTGAAGTGCACGGTCTGCGCCCGCCCGGCGTCGAGGCGCGCGATCAGATTGTAGCGCGGATACTCGGCACTGCCCGTCACTCTGACCACCTCGTCGTCGGGCACGCGGTGGATGCGGGTACACAGCCCCAGCGCCTGGCAGCGCGCCGCCAGTTGATCGACCATCGCCCGGTACTCCCGGCCCGGCGGATTGACCGTGCCGATGCGGACCATCTCCTGCAAATTGCGCACGAGCTGCCCCTCGCGCTCGCCTATATAGTAATGGAGCGCCTGGCTCATTTGTCCTTCCCCGCCCGTAGCTGGGTCGAGCTGATATCCATGCGAAATTCGCTTTCGGGTATCGATGCGAAGAGCGCCGACGCCGCTCGAGGCAAGTCGAGGTCTTCGAGGGTCTGGTAGGTACCTTCCTGCAGCCGTCCCGCCACCCAGAAGCGGTGCCCTCCCGCCGCCAATTCATCCAACGCGGCAGCCATGCCCCGCTCGCCCCCTTCGTAGTATTTTTCCTGCAAGAGCCTAGCTGCAGTGTCGTAGCCCACCGCAAAATGGCAGCCCGTAAAAAGCCGGGCCTTCTCGAGAAAAGTCGGCGCCCGGGTCACCACTGCGGCGAATTCGCCGCGCAGGGCCTGCAGCCGGCGGCCCACCTCGGCCCGCGGCAGGGGCGGCTTGTCGACATTGACGACGGATAGTTCCCAACACGGAGCGCGGCCACTGAGCCGGCTCGCGGCCCGGGCGAGTTGCCGGTGCCCCTCGTGTAGCGGATTGAACGAGCCGGAAAATAGGAGGCGGTGATCGCGAGCAACTTCCGCCGCCACCGCTCCATTGGCGTCCATTTCGACGAGATCGAGCTCTCCGTCGAAGAGCAAGCTCAGCGGGTCATCCAGAGCCAGGCTGCGCCGCGAAAACTCCGCGTACGGCGGCAAATCCACCGCAAACACCCCGCCACAGGCCTCGGCGACGGCCGCCAGAGCAAAGCGGCTGAGCGCCTCCTCCTGCGCGATGCGGTCTGCAGCGCCCTTTGCAAATTGCAAGGTATAGAAGCGATATTCGTCCCCCAGCCGCAGACCGATGCACGCCCGATCCTCGCCCCGGCGCGCGCGATTCGTCGCCAGCGCCGCCGTGCAACCGACGCCGATAACACCCTCCTCGCGCCCGGAAAATTCCACGGCGCGCGCATAGGCCCGCCCGGCCAGTTCCCGCGCCGTCTTCTCCTCAACGCGATGCGGCCCCGCGCAACCCAGATAGGATGCCAGCGCCGCCTCGCTATAGGGCACCTGCACTTCGACAATCGCGCGCGATGCGCCGGGATGGTTGACGAGCCAGCTGGCCAGTTCGACGCCGCCACCAGTGGTCGCCACGGCCAGCTGCACTCCGCTTTGCAAAACAGCTTCAACCCGGTCCCATATGTCCTCGCCGACGCACAACGCGAATTCAGCCGCCGAAGAAGTCGATGGCACCGCGGATCCCCCAACCGGTGAGGAATAAACCGCTAATCACGTTGAGCGCGACCAACGGCCAGCCCATCTGCAGCGACGCGGGCAAAAAGCGGCGATCGGTCCAGACCATCAGCAGGCACCACAGCCCGCAAGTGAGCACGCCGCCAAAGATCGCCGCCGGGGTCACGATAGCCACCGGATTGCCGCCCAACCACATAATCGCCACACCGCCGATGCCGCAATAACCGACCACCCACGGCCGCAAGTCGGCGACCTGGGCTTCGCGCACCCGGCGCACGATGGGCCGGAAGCACTCGTGGGTGGTGCGCACGTAGAGTTCGTAGGCGGCCATGATGGTGCCGAAGAAGGCGGTGAAAACGCCGAACTGATAGAAATAGAGCAGCGCCGGGTGCAGACGAGTCAGGAAATCGGCCTGCACCGACAGCAATTGCATGCCCTCCGGCACGATGTGCTGCGGCTTGAGCACGGCCGCGCCCAGAATCATGAAGGCCATGGTGAACACGACCACGCACGCGAAGGACACTCCGGCATCGATAAAGGGTGCCCGCAGCCACGACCGGCCCAGATCGATATTGTCCGCATCGCCAGCAATATCGACGCCGCGCTCTCCCCCTTCGCCCCCGCGTCCCATCAGGCCCCAGGCCTTTTCGCGCAACATGCCGATATAGCCAAAGTAGTCCTGGGTACCGCCACCGATCGCGCCCAGATAGACACCCAGTTCAACAACCACGGATCGCGCGGCAACCGCCGGGTATTTGCTGGCCACCCACGCCTCATAGGCCGGCAGCGTCGGCACCACCGTACCGAGCAAGACCGCCAGCCAATCAGGTTGCGCCGCGGCCGCGGCGGTGAGGATGGACAACAACAGCACGCTGACTACGACCGTTTGAAAGGTCTCCAACGCGCCGTAGCTCTGGACGAGAGTGATTGCGATAGCCAACACCACGAAGGCCGTACCCCATATCCGCGCGTCGCCCCAGACATCTACGCCTTCGAAACCCAGAATCCACACCGTCAGCCCGCCCAGCATTTTGGGCAACCCCGACAGCCATAGCGGAAAACACAAAATCGTCATCACCGCCAGGATCCACACGGCCCAACCCTGCGGTCCCGGCAAGTACTTCCAGCGTTCGATCGGGTGTTCGCCGGTCAGAGTCATGTAGCGCGCCGCGGTATAAACCTGAACGAATTTCATTAGACCGCCGCCGATAAAACACCACAACAGCGTATAGCCGAAGATCGCGCCGCCGCGCGAGGCGAAGACCGTCTCGCCACTGCCAATGGTCACCGAGGCGATAATCGCCCCGGGCCCAAAAATGCGCAGCATGGCGCCGAAGCCGCGCGCCTTCATATCTTCGCTGAGCTCGGGATAGCGCAGCGCTTCACTCATGGGTCCCGCTCCTTGTTTTCGCGTGGTCGCCCGTATGATATCGCGCCGTTCCCCGCTTGTCAAATAACCATAACACGGGCATATTTCCCGGCTTAGATCATCGGGAGACCGCAATGAGCATCCGCAAAGCCATCGTGCCAGTCGCCGGGCTGGGCACCCGCCTGTTGCCGACGACCAAAGCCGTGCCCAAGGAAATGTTGCCAGTGGGCCGCCTGCCCGTCATTCACCACACCGTTGCCGAACTCCACGCCGCCGGCATCCGCCAGATCCTCTTTGTCACCGGTGCGGGCAAGGGCGCGATCGAAGAGCACTTCGACCGCGATAGCGCACTGGTGCGCCGCCTCGCCGCGGCAGGTAGCTCGATGCTGGAAGCCTGCCGCTTCGAATTTGCCGAGCTAGAATTTGCCTCCATCCAACAACCAATCCGGCCCGGTTACAACAAGCCGGCAGGCACCGGCGACGCGGTCGCCGCAGGCCGCGACTTCGCCGGGGACGAACCCTTTGTCGTAGCTTTCGGCGACAGTTTCATCAACACCGAAGCGGGCCAGCCGCTGCTGGCGCGGATGGTCGCCTCGCACCTGGCGCACACCGCGGCCTGCACCATCGGCGCATACGAAGTGCCGGACGAATTGATGCATCACTACGGCATCCTGGTGCCCGAAACCGCGGGCGCGGCGGATTCGCGGCTGATCGGCGTGCTGGAAAAGCCGCGACCCGACCAAACCCCCAGCCGGCTCGCGATCAGCGCCCGCTATGTCTTCTCTCCAGACATTTTCGCACAAATCGACCGCCTGTCCCCCGCGCCCAGTGGCGAATACTACCTCACCGACGCCATCTCCGCCCTGATCGCGGCCGGTGCCCCGGTCCGCGCCGTGCGCCTTGGACCGAGGGAAAAACGCTGTGATATCGGCAACCATCTGGCCTATTTCGAAGCCTTTGTAGACAGCGCTCTTGACGACCCCGAACACGGAACGCAAATGCGCGCCTATTTGCGCGAAAAACTGGCCGCCGACTTATCTTGACAACCCCTTGCAAATCCCTATCTTAGCTCCCGATTTGGACTATTCTGCATTGCATTGTCCTCCAATCCCATTTAGAGGCGGTTCCACACATGAGCGCAACGACGACTTGGAAGGAAAAACTGGCGGGGCAGATTGAAGAGGGCCTAGCCGAGGAGATCGACACCTTCGAAACCCAGATCCTCTTGCGCAAAGAGGGTAAAATGGAGGAGAAGCTCTTCGCCGAAACGCGCCTGCGCCGCGGCGCCTACGGCCAGCGCTACGACAATGGTCAGCGCTTCGACGGCGCCCAAACCCAGCAGCTGGCCTATCCCGAACACGAAACCAAGGGTCCCGACACTCTCTGGCACGCGCCGGGCATGATGCGGATCAAGATCCCCTTCGGCGGCCTCAACGCCGAACAGATGGAAGTCCTCGCCGACGTGGCCGAAGAGTATTCGGAAGAAATCCTCCACATCACCACCCGCCAAGACTTCCAAATCCACTTCATCCACATTGAAGATACCCCCGACCTGATGCGCCGGCTCGCCGCGGTGGGCATCACCACCCGCGAGGCCTGCGGCAATTCGGTCCGCAATATCACCGCCTGCCCGCTCTCCGGCGTCTGCCGCAGCGAGACCTTCGATGTAACTCCCTACGCCCAGGCGCTGATGCACTTCTTGCTCGGCCACCCCGACTGCCAGGACTTCGGCCGCAAATTCAAGATCGCATTCTCGGGCTGCGAACACGAGGCCTGCGGTCTGGCCAATATGCACGATATGGGTGGCGTTGGCGTGACCCAGACCGTCGCTGGCGTCGAAAAGCGCGGCTTCAAGCTCTATGTCGGCGGCGGCCTCGGCGCGGTGCCGCACCAGGCCCAGATATACACTGAATTCCTCCCCGTCGAGGAGCTATTGCCGACGGCCCAGGCCATCTCGCGCGTCTTCGCCCGCCTTGGCGAGAAGAAGAACCGCAACCGCGCCCGCATTAAATTCCTCGTCGCCAAACTCGGCATTGAGGAATTCCGCCGCCTGGTTGAGGAGGAGCGCGCCATTTTGCCCGAGGACTCTCGCTGGACTGCCTTCCTCAGCGACCTCAGCGCCACCGACGAAGAGCCGCTCAAGGCCGGCCAGAGCCTCAACGGCGCCGAATTGCAAGAGGGCTTTGCCGAGTGGCACCGCACCAATGTCTACAAACAGCGCCAGGAGGGCTACGCGGTCGCCACGGTGGCCTTGCCGCTGGGCGATATAACCTCGAGCCAGTTGCGCGCCATCGCCGACATCAGCCGCCGCTACGTCAAAGAGACCGTCCGCGCCACTGTCGAACAAAATCTGGTGCTGCGCTGGGTCAGTGAAACCGACCTACCCCAGCTCTACGACGAATTATGTGCCCTCGGCCTGGCCGAAACCGGCGCCGGCACCATCGTCGATGTGACGGCCTGTCCCGGCACCGACACCTGCAAGCTCGGCATCGCCTCCTCGCGCGGTCTGGCCGGCGAGCTGCGCAAGCGCCTCGGCACNGAGAGCGCCAATCTCGACGCGGCGATCGAGGGGCTGCGGATCAAGATCAGCGGCTGCTTCAACTCCTGCGGCCAGCACCACGCCGCCGACATCGGTTTCTACGGCAATAGCCGCAAGATCAACGGCATCACCGTGCCCCATTTCCAGGTGGTCTTGGGCGGCCAGTGGAAAGAAAACGCCGGCTCTTTCGGCCTGGCCACCGGGGCGATACCCTCCAAAAACATCCCCGAAGTCGTCGCCCGCCTCGGCAAGCGCTTCGTCGCCGAGCGCGACAAGGACGAACTGTTCAAGGATTTCATCGCCCGCCTCGGCAAGCGCGAGATCAAGGCGATGCTCGAGGATCTNACCCAAGTTCCGACCTACGAGGAAAACAGCTGGTACTACCAGGACTGGGGCGATACCCGCGAGTTCACCATGGACGATCTCGGCATTGGCGAGTGCGCCGGCGAGGTCGTGGCCGTCGGCATAATGGAGATCGCCGCTGCCGAGCGCGAGGTCTTCGAGGCCTCGGTCGCCCTCGACGAGGACCAGCTTGCAGCCGCCTGGAAGGGCGCCCTCGCCGCGATGTTGCGNGCCGCTCGNGCTCTGGTCAAAGAACAGTGGTACGATGTGCCGGAAGAGGCCGACGTGGTGGTGGCGGAGTTTCGCAGCCGCTTCTACGACAGCGAACTCTTCTCGCCCAAATTCGCCAATTATCTCTTCGCCGCGCACCAGGACCCGGCCACTTCGTTCGAAAAGATCCAGGTCCACCGCTTTATCGAGGAGGCGCAGCTCTTTATTGAGGGCGCCTACACCTGCTACGACAAAATCGCCGTGCCCGCCGAGCGCACCACGGCCTGAAAAGACGGACGCCATGCAAGACTTACAGCGCATCAATGTCAAATTCTTTCTCGCCGCAGACGCGGAGCTCTCCCCCGCAGAGGCCTTCCGCGTCTTCAATACCTGGATTCCGACGACCCCGGACGAAGTCCTCATCGATGTCGCCGACTACAGTCATGTGCCAGAGGGTCCGGTGACCCTGCTGGTGGGGCACGAGGCCAATTACAGCCTCGACAGCAGCCACGCCGAACCGGGTCTGCTCTACTCGCGCAAGCAGCCCGCCGCGGGCGATCTCGCCGCCCGGCTCGAAAGCGCCCTCAGGAGCGCGCTCAAGGCCTGCCAGCGTCTCGAAGCCGAACCGAGCCTGGAGGGCAAGGTCAAATTCCGCAGCGGCGACCTTCTGCTCGTCGCCAACGACCGCCTCAACGCCACCAACGACGAAGCGGGTGAAGGCGCTCTGTGCGCCGCGCTCGANCCCGTGCTCNCCAGGCTCTTTGCCGGCGCCGAATACGCGATAGAACGCGACGGCGACGCCCGCCTGCGGCTCAACCTGCGGGTCCGCGCCCAAACCGACGCCGACACCGCGACCTTACTTGCCAACCTAGCCGCTTGACAAGGTCAAGAGGACCCCTATCTTTGCGATAATTCACCACTAGATACGATTCAGTGCCTTCTTAGGAGAACCGCATGGCGTATTATATAACCGAAACGTGCATCGACGTAAAAGACAAAGCCTGCGTCGAGGTCTGCCCCGTGGATTGCATCCACCCGATCGATGGCGAGGGCGAACCCATGCTCTATATCGACCCCGACGAATGCATCGATTGCGGGGCCTGCGAGCCCGAGTGCCCGGTCGAGGCCATCTTTGCCGAGGAAGATATGCCCGAGGACCAAGATCGCTTCGTCGAGATCAATACCAAGTATTTCGAACTGCGCGACAGCGCCGACNAATGGGCCCAGTGGAAGCAGGAACACGCCGCCGATTTCGAGAAAAAGAGCTAAGCCAATANACAGAAATCGCATTCGCAGCCGGGACGCCATCGGGTGTTCCGGCTTTTCTACGCTTGACGATTAACGCCCCAAACCGCTATTTTTTTCTGCTTCAATTANGCATCTCCGGAGAGGCAATATGGCAAAAGCACGCACGAAAAAATCCACGGTGAAAAAGAAAGTCGCCAAGAAGAAGTCCGCCGCGAAAAAGGGGCCAAGCCCCAGCTTGCGGGCAGAGGCCGACAAGCTCTGGTACATGTATCGCAAGATGTCGGAAATCCGCCTGTTCGAAGAGCACGTCTGGGATGTCTACACCCGTGGCCTCATGCCCGGCCTGGCGCATCTCTATATCGGCGAGGAAGCCGTGGCCGTCGGNACCTGCGCTGCGCTGCGCGACGACGACTATATCACCAGTACCCACCGCGGCCACGGCCACTGTCTGGCCAAGGGCGGCAAACTCGACCGTATGATGGCCGAAATCATGGGCAAGGAAGCCGGCTACTGCCGCGGCAAGGGCGGATCGATGCACATCGCCGATATGTCGGTGGGCATCCTCGGCGCCAATGGCATCGTCGGCGGCGGCTTCGGCATCAGCACCGGTGCCGGACTCTCCGCCAAACTGCGGGGNTCAGACCAGGTAGCCGTCTGCTTCTTCGGCGACGGCGCCGCCAACCAGGGCATCATGCTCGAGACGGTCAATATGGCGGCGGTGTGGAACTTGCCCGTCATCTACGTCTGCGAAAACAACCAATACGGCGAACACACCCCATACCAGAGCGTCACCGGCGTCGTCGATATCGCCGACCGNGCCAAAGGCATGGGTTTGGAGGGCATCATCGCCGACGGGTCAGATGTCCTCGCAATGTACGAGACGACATCCNTTGCCGTGGCCAAGGCACGTCGAGGCGACGGACCGACCTTGATCGAAGCCAANACTTACCGCTACCACGGCCATCACGTCGGCGACGCCCAGACCTACCGCACCCGCGACGAAGTTGGCTGGTGGTCGGACAACAAGGATCCCATCCGTCTGCTCGGCGACTATATGGTCAAAAACAAGGTCGCTAAACAGGACGAGCTCGATGCTCTCTACGACCAGATCGAGCAAGAGGTGCTCGACGCCATTGAATTTGGCAAAGACGCCCCCTTCCCCCCACCAGAACAAGCTTTCGAGGATATTTATGCCTGATCGGGAAATGCTATTTAGAGAGGCCATCGGCCTGGCCACCGCCGAGGAGATGCGACGAGACGAGACGGTGTTCGTCATGGGCGAGGATGTCGGTGCGTCCGGGGGCATCTTCAAGTGCTGCGAAGGTTTATTTGAGGAATTCGGCGGCGAACGCGTCATCGATACCCCGATTGCCGAGGCAGGTTATATCGGTCTGGGGGTCGGCGCGGCGATGACGGGCATGCGCCCCTTATGCGAATTGATGTTCGGCGATTTCTCGCTATTGACCATGGATCAACTCGTCAATCAGGCCGCCAAGATCCGCTATATGTCGGGCGGCCAATGCACCGTGCCGCTAACCGTGCGTCTGGCCATGGGCGCTGGCCGTTCCTCGGCCGCCCAACACTCGCAGAGCCTGCACGCGATCTTCGCCCACGTCCCCGGACTCAAAGTCGCCGTGCCGGCGACCCCGCGTGACGCCAAGGGCCTGCTCAAGTCCGCAATCCGCGACGACAATCCCGTATTGTTCTTCGAGGATAAAATGATGTACAACGACGCCGGCCTCGTGCCGGAGGAAGACGACTTCGTCATCCCTTTCGGCGAGGCCGAGATCAAGCGCGCAGGCGACGACCTGACCATCGTCGCGACCTCGAGCATGGTTGCGGTCGCCCTCGAAGCCGCCGAGCAACTATCAGCTCAGGGCCTCGAGGCCGAGATCGTCGATCCGCGCACACTGGTCCCCCTCGACAAGGAGACCCTACTCGCCTCGGTGCGCAAAACCGGCTACGCCGTCGTCATCGACGAGGGCGTCGAGCGCTTTGGCACCACCGCCGAACTGGCTTCGCTCCTCAACGCCGAAGCCTTCGACTATCTCGACGCGCCCGTGCTGCGAATCGGCGCCGCCAACGTACCCATTCCCTTCAGTCCAACGCTCGAAATGCCGACCATCCCCAACACGGAGCAATTGGTCGAGACCGTGCTGTCACAACGGAGCTGATGTTGTCGCGTCCGGTCTGCCTCGTCACCGGTTCCTCCAGCGGTATCGGCGCCGCCATCGTCGCCGAATATGCCGCCCGTGGCTACGATGTGGTCGTCAATTACAACTCGGGCGCCGAACGGGCCGAAAAGATCGCCGCCGAGATACGCGAGGACCACGGTGTCGCAGCCCTGGTCCTCGGCGCCGACCTCGCAGATGCCGAAGCCGCCTATGCCCTCGTCGATGGCGCCTATGACCACTACGGTCGCCTCGATGTGGTCGTCAGCAATAGCGGCGTTGCCAACTACGTCCAGGACGAGCAGGGCAATCTCGTCCGCTACCGCTTCAGCGAAACCCCGATCGGACACCTCGACAAGGAGATGGACCGCGTCCTCAGTCTCAACCTCATGGGCGCCTACCGCCTGGCCCAGCGCGCCCTGCAAAAAATGGTCGCCCAGGCCGAAAAAGAAACCGAGCCACTCCATCGCAGCATTCTCTTTATCACCTCGATATCCGATATCGCCCCCGAGAGCACGCGCATTCCCTACGGGGTCAGCAAGTCCGGGCTCAACCACGCGGTCATCGGCGCCGCCTTCGACGGCGGCCCCTACAATATCACCGTCAACGCCCTGCGACCCGGCGTGATCGACACGCCGCTGACGGCGCGCCCCTCTGGCATTGAAGACCCGCAAACCGGCCGCGAATTCACCGTCGCCGACACCTACGGGTTGATGGCCGAAGGCGGCGCCCAACCCATCCGCCGCATCGGTCGACCCGAAGATATCGCCTTCGCTGCCTACGCTTTCACCCAGATCCCCTATATGACCGGCCAGCTCGTCGCCATCGACGGCGGCTTCACCCTGCCGGGCAATTTCCCCAACCGCGATCTCTTCCTGCAAGAAGGACTGCGACGACGGCAAGAATAGACTATCCATAAGCACACAAAAAGGCCCGTACCGCTGTGGTACGGGCCTTTTTGTGTGCTTGAGGGTAGCTATTTAGTGTTCGCTGATACTGCCGATCTGGATTTCGATATCCTCGCGGTTGGCTACCCGCTCCATCTGCCCGTCGCGGATCCAGGCCATGCGATCGGCGGCGGTGAGCATCTTGTCGTCGTGGGTCACCGTGATAATGGTAGTGCCCATTTCCTGCTGCAGGCTCTTCATATAGTTAATGATCTCCTGGCCGGTATTGCTGTCGAGATTGCCGGTCGGCTCGTCGGCGAGGATGATCCGCGGCTTGTTGACGAAGGCGCGGGCGATGGCCACGCGCTGCTGCTGGCCGCCCGACAACTCCGAGGGAATATGGTGGGCGCGGTCGTCGAGACCGACGATCTTGAGGCACTCCATGGCCCGGGCCTCACCCTCTTCGGTGGTCATCCCGGCGAAAACCGTGGGCAAAGCCACGTTCATCAGCGCGCTCATCACCGGCAGCAGGTTGTAGGTCTGGAAAATATAGCCCAGCTCGAAGCAGCGCACCGCCGCCAATTGCTGCGGGCTCAGCGTGGCTAGATTAATCCCCTCAATCAACACCTCGCCGTCGGTAGGCGTCTGCAACGCGCCGATCATGTTGAACAGAGTGCTCTTGCCCGATCCCGAGGGGCCCATGATGGCGAAAAACTCGTTTTCGTAAACATCCACGCTCAAACCGCGCAGGGCGTATACATGCGTCGATTCATCGCGATTCTTGGCATTGTAGACCATCTTGACGTCTCGCACATCGACGATGACATCGCGACCGCTTTCCGACATATTCCCTATCCTTGGCCCGTTCTCTTGCCTCTATAATGAGTATAAAAAAAATTGTGGTCCCAATCTAAGACGGGACAGATCCCAAGTCAATATATCACTTGGGGTTTGGCGCTCATCTCGCGCCCCAAATCACCGCGTTGGAGGCGCTAAAATGGCAAAAATCTAAATAACCTCGCCAAGCCGCCGATAATACTAACGAGAAATGACTTGACGCTATACACTACTATTTAGTATAATTTTTTCACCAACCCCATACAGAATTGGGTGTCTAGAAAAGCTATATCTGGCAACCCAAGCCAGGAGAACACCATGCAGCAAAGCCAAGAACTTATTGATATCCAAGAAGTTGCGGATAGTTTTGGCAAATCTGTCGAATCGATTCGCAAGTATAAAAACTTCGGCATTATCCGCGTGTCAGACAAGCGCGGCAATAAGGATCTCTTCGACCGCGATGAAATTATGTCCATCCGGGAGCGCCTGCGCGAATTGCGCCTGCGCGGATTGTCGCTGGCGCAGATAGCCGACCAGCTGGATCTGGCCCGAGCGGAAGATACCAACACCGCCCCCCCCCAGACCCCTATGTCCGGCCAGGTGCCGACGCCCGAGCCGGGCAAACCACTAAAAATCCTCATCGTTGACGACGAGGACGAGGTGCGCGCGGGTTTGTGCGAGTTTTTGGAGGAGCTGGACTACGCCATTTGCGAAGCAGCCGACGGCGAAGAAGCCCTGGCCAAGACCTTCACCGAGAAGCCGCATATGATCCTGCTCGACCTGCGGCTACCCAAGATCGACGGCTACCAGGTCTGCCAGACCCTCAAGGGCAATCCCATCACCTCGGGTATTCCGATCATTATGGTCACCGCACTCAACGCCACACCCAACAAGGTCAAAGGCATTGAGTTTGGCGCCGACGACTATATCGACAAGCCCTTCGACCTCAACGAGCTAGCCGCGCGGATCAAGATGGTCTCGCGCCGACTCGGCGTCGAGGTCTGAGGACGGCCCCTTAGGCAAATCGACGAATTTCTCCAGATGGCCGCATTGCAGACAGGCGTAGACCGACGCCGTCAGCAAATGCGGCCTCTGGCGTTCTACGCCCTCCCCGTAGAGGTGGTAGGTTTCGGCCGGCACTGGAAAGACCTCTTGAAAATCCTCGCCCCCGCACTGGGAGCAACTGATCGCGAAATCGGCTTCGAGCACCGCTAGCCCACCTGCCGCTCTTTGAGCCGGGCGATCTCGTCGCGCAGATGCGCGGCCTTCTCAAATTCGAGATTGGTCGCCGCCACCTTCATCTGCTTCTCGAGATCGGCCAGCAACTCTTGCTCATTTTCGACCTCGTCGTAGCCGACCTTCGGCTCGGCCACGAATTCGGGCGTGGCGCCGCGCACATTCTCCAGCACCGACGCAGCCTGGATGATCTCCTCCTTGCTGCGGTAAATCGTCTCGGGCACGATGCCGCGTTCGGCATTGTAGGCCTCCTGCTTGGCGCGGCGGCGATCGGTCTCGTCGATGGCCCGCTGCATCGAGTTGGTCACCTTGTCGGCGTAGAAAATGACTTTGCCGCCGGCGTTGCGAGCGGCGCGGCCGACCGTCTGGATCAAAGCCATTTCCGAACGCAGGAAACCCTCCTTATCGGCGTCGAGAATGGCAACCAGCGAAACCTCCGGCAAGTCGAGCCCCTCGCGCAGCAGGTTGATCCCCACCAGCACGTCGAATTCGCCCAGGCGCAAGTCGCGAATGATCTCGACCCGATCCAGGGTCTCGATATCCGAATGGAGGTAGCGGACCCGAATCTCCATCTGATCGAAGTAGTCAGTGAGATTCTCGGCCATGCGCTTGGTCAGAGTGGTAACCAGTACCCGCTCCTTTTTTTCGGCGCGCTGGCGAATCTCCTCGATCAGGTCGTCGATCTGCCCCGCCAGGGGCCGCACGTCGATCGCGGGGTCGACGAGGCCAGTGGGACGAATCACCTGCTCGACGATAATCCCAGCCGACTGCTTGAGCTCGTAGTCGGCCGGAGTCGCCGAGACGAAAACCGACCAGCCCATGCGCTCCTCGAACTCCTTGAACACCAGCGGTCGATTGTCGTAGGCCGAGGGCAGGCGAAAGCCGTGCTCGACCAGATTGTCCTTGCGCGAGCGGTCGCCGCGAAACATACCCCGGATCTGCGGGACCGTCACGTGCGACTCATCGATAAAGAGCAGGTAGTCCTCGGGGAAATAATCGAGCAGGACATAGGGGGCTGCTCCGGCTTTGCGGCCGTCCATATAGCGCGAATAGTTTTCGATCCCCGGACAGAAACCTACCTCGCGAATCAACTCGACGTCGTACTTAGTACGGGTCTCGAGCCGATGCGCCTCGACCAGCTTATCCTCGCTGCGCATATCGAGTAGGTGAGCTTCGAGTTCGGTGAGAATCTCGTCGCAGGCGCTGACCACCCGCTCCTCGTCGGTGACATAGGCCTTGGCCGGGAATAGCGCGATCTGCTCGCGCGGTTCGATCACCTCACCGGTCAAAGCGTCAATGATGTGGATGCTCTCGATCTCGTCGCCGAACATCTCGATCCGCACCGCGCGGTCTTCGGAGCCGGGGACGATCTCAATGATATCGCCCCGCACCCGGAAGCAACCCCGTTGCAACTCGAGATCGTAGCGGCGATAGTAGCTGTCGATCAGCGCGCGCAGGATATCGTCGCGCTCCATCCGATCGCCCCGGCGCAGGGCAATCTTGTGCTCGTCGTAGTCGCGCGGCGAGCCGATGCCGTAAATGCAGGAGACGGTAGCGATGATAATCACGTCGCGGCGCTGCAAAAGCGAGCTGATCGCCTTGAGTCGCAGGCGGTCGATCTCCTCGTTGAGCTCAACTTCCTTCTCAATAAAGGTGTCGGTGCTCGGCTTGTAGGCCTCGGGTTGGTAGTAGTCGTAGTAGCTGACGAAATACTCGACCGCATTGTCGGGAAAAAAGCCCTTGAATTCGCCGTAGAGCTGGGCGGCGAGGGTCTTGTTGTGCGAGATAATCAGCGCCGGCATCTGCAGTTGCTGGATGACATTGGCCATGGTAAAGGTCTTGCCGCTGCCCGTGACACCTAGCAGGGTTTGGCAAGCCTGCTGCTGCCGCACGCCTTCGACGAGCTCGGCAATGGCCTGGGGCTGGTCGCCCCCGGGCTGGTACTCTGACACCAATCTGAATTCATCCATGGCCCTTGCCTCCTCGCTTGAGCGCCGCATGTGGCAAATCTATCCGACCTGTACAACCTTGTCAATAATCCATACGTGCTTTATAACATGCGCCACTATGGCAGCCATTATTCCATATATGGCAGACCGCTCATTAGCGCCACAAATCTTCATTTATTTCACAATTCTTTTTTTTACAAATACTTATACATTAATTGTTAATTTTGGTACACGCCTTGCTATCTCTGTATAACAGCAATCCATTTTTACTTTGCAAAAGAGAGGAAATCATGGGTAAAGTCATCGGTATAGACCTGGGCACCACCAACTCTTGTGTGGCCGTAATCGAGGGGCAGGACGCCGAAGTCATCGCCAACTCCGAAGGCGGTCGCACCACGCCCTCGATGGTCGCCTTCACCAAGGACGACGAACGCCTGGTCGGCCAGACCGCCAAGCGCCAGGCCGTCACCAACCCCACCAACACCATCTACTCGATCAAGCGCTTTATGGGCCGCCGCTTCGAAGAGATCGGCAACGAGAACAGCGAGGTGCCCTACGAAGTCGCCAAGGGCGCCCGCGACCAGGCCGTGGCCAAGATCGAGGACAAGGAATACACCCCGCCCGAGATTTCGGCGATGATCCTGCAAAAGATGAAGCAGACCGCCGAAGATTACCTCGGCGAGGCGGTCGACCAGGCAGTGGTCACCGTCCCGGCCTACTTCAACGACTCGCAGCGCCAGGCCACCAAGGACGCCGGTACCATCGCCGGCCTCGAGGTCCTGCGCATCGTCAACGAACCCACCGCCGCGGCCCTGGCCTATGGCCTGGACAAGTCCGGCAGCAATGAGAAAATCGCCGTCTACGACCTCGGCGGCGGCACCTTTGACATTTCGATCCTCGAACTGGGCGATGGCGTCTTCGAGGTCAAATCGACCAATGGCGATACCCATCTCGGCGGCGACGACTTCGACCAGCATATCATTAACTGGCTCGCCGAGGAGTTCAAGAACAGCGAGGGCATCGACCTGCTCGCCGACCCAATGGCGCTACAGCGCCTCAAGGAGGCCGGCGAGAAAGCCAAAATCGAGCTGTCCTCATCGACCACCACCGAAATCAACCTGCCCTTTATCACCGCCGACCAGACCGGCCCCAAGCACCTACAGACCAGCCTGACGCGCGCCCAGTTCGAGCGCCTTACCGCCGATCTCGTCGAGCGCACCAAGGCCCCGTGTCGACAGGCATTGCAGGACGCCGAATTGCAGCCCAGCGATATCGATCAGGTAATCCTCGTCGGCGGCTCGACACGCATCCCCAAGATCCAGGAATCCGTACAGGAACTCTTCGGCAAGGAGCCGCACCGAGGGGTCAATCCAGATGAAGTCGTGGCCATGGGCGCAGCGATACAGGCCGGCGTCCTCGCCGGCGATGTCGATGACGTACTGCTGCTCGACGTGACGCCCCTGTCTTTGGGCATCGAGACCATGGGCAGCGTGATGACCAAGCTGATCGAGCGCAACACCACTATCCCGACTAAGAAGAGTCAGGTCTTCTCCACCGCCGCCGACAGCCAGCCCTCAGTCGAGGTCCACGTGCTGCAGGGCGATCGCGAGTTCGCCTCCGACAATCGGACGCTGGGCAAGTTCCACCTCGACGGCATCCCGCCGGCGCCGCGCGGCATGCCCCAGATCGAAGTCACCTTCGACATCGACGCCAACGGCATTCTCAACGTCTCGGCCAAGGACAAGGGCACCAACAAGGAGCAGTCGATCCGCATCGAGGCCTCGTCCGGGCTGAGCCAAGACGAGATCGAAAAGATGCAGAGGGACGCCGAGGCCCACGCCGACGAGGACAAGCAGCGCCGCGAAGCGGTCGATCGCCGCAACGAGGCCGACCAACTGGTCTATGCGACCGAGAAGTCGCTTGAAGAACACGGCGACAAGCTCTCGGACGAGGACAAGAAGGGTGTCGAGGACGCCGTCGCCGTGCTCAAGACCGCGCTTGAAGGTCAGGACGACGAGGCAATAAAATCCGCGATGGAGACCCTACAGCAGGCCTCGCACAAACTCGCCGAAGAGATGTACAAGGAAGCCCAAGCCCAACAGGCCCAGGCGGAAGGGGCGGGGGCGCCGCCGCCGGAAGGCGACGCCGGCCAGCCGCAGGGCGGAGGTGACGACGGGGCAGTCGATGCCGATTTCGAAGTTGTCGACGACGACAAAAAATAATACGACCCCAAAACGCAACACGGGGGTGCGGCGCCTACACGCCGCACCCCCGTGCTATATGAGGCTCGCTCGCACCATCGGGGCCTGAGTCTATAAGCTCGACAGAAGCAGAGACACCACGCGAGGCCTGCGCCGACCTACCCGTGCGGCATAAACATCAGCTTGATCCCCTCCTGCGCCTCGCCCATGTCGAATGCCTTTTGCCACTCGCCCAGCGGGAAATGATGGGTAATCAGCTTGGCGCTGGGAATAAAGCCTTCTTCCATCAGCCGCAGCGCGCGCTTCCACGCCGGTCGCCGCTGGCCAATCCCACCCGAGACCTGCAACTCGTTGTAGGCGATCTTCTCAAAATCGATCTCCACCGGCACCCCCGGCAGCCCCATCTGCACATAGCGTCCCCGCTTGCGCACCAGTTCCAGCGCCAGCCGCATCGCCGGCGCCACCCCGGCGCACTCGACCACTACGTCGGCGCCGTAGCCCCCGGTCAACTCGCGCACCCGCTCGACGGGATCATGGGCTTCGATGTCGATGGTGTGGTGGATGCCCAATTCCCCGGCGACCCGGAGCCGTTCTTGGTCGCGCTCGGTGCCACAGAGAATAACCGTGCCGCCCTCGGCCTTGGCGACCAGGGCCGAAAAAAGTCCGACCGGACCAGGGCCGGTAATCGCGACAAAATCGCCGGCGGTGACGCCCGCCTGCTCGATGACCGAATGCACGCAGCAGGCCAGGAGTTCGGTCAGCGCTCCGGCCTCAAAGCCGACGCCCGCGGGCAATTTGTGAACGAAGGTGGCGTTGCAATAGGGGGCGAAACAGCCGTCGTGATAGTAGCCCATCACCTTGCGGTCGGGGCAGAGGTTGTAGTGCTCGCTCAAGCAGAAGTCGCATTGGCCACAGATATAGATGCTCGGCTCGCCGGTAACGCGGTCGCCGATTTTGATCTCGTCGCCGACTGCCGCCCCCTTGTCGACGACCACCCCGCTAAACTCGTGCCCCATGACCACCGGCGTCTGAATATTGTAGTTGATGGTGTCGCGGTAGACATGCAGGTCGGAGCCGCAGATCCCGGTGGCCTTGACTTCGACCTTGACCTGGTCGCGACCGGGCGGCGTCTCCGGCAAATCCCGCAACTCGACGAATCCGTCGCCCCGCTCGAACTTCACCACGCCTTGCATAGTTTCACTCTCCTTCTATTTCGACCAGCTTGAGGCGATCGCCGGGCATGATCACCCCCGTCTCGCTGAGTACCCGCAAACTCGACAGCCGGGCACCGATGATCTCGGCGACCTCAACCACGGCCAGCGCCTGCTTGGGATCCAGCCCCTCGGTCTCGGCCCGATCGGCGTTGGGATAGACCCCGAAGCGGAACCGCGGCCGCAAACCGTGTTCGCTGCCGAGGTTGGCATAGATATCATCACCGTAGACGGAGATTATTTCCGGCACCACGTCCTGTATTTCGATGCCTCCAGGTTTCAGTGCGGAGGCGATCTTCTGCACCAGGTCGTCGATCGCCGTCACCGTCGCACCGCCCAACAGGGTCTCGCGGAAAGCGTCGGAACCAAACTCAATGTCCGCGAGACTGGCGAACTCCTTGTCCATCTCGCGCGGTTTGCCCAGTAAATTGAGCCCCAGATCGCGTTCAGTGACCTCGCGCAGAGTTTCGGCGACCCCGACTCCCCCCCCGTCGGCAACTCGCACAACCTCGGCCTGCATCTGGGCCACGGCAACATAAGATTGATAGCCACCCAATAGCGGATCGCCAACCGACAGGCGCCGCATATCGTAATCCTGCAACAGGCCGAGCACCACCATATCGGCCTGCAAATGGCGGCCGACTTCCAGCGGCGACCAACCGTCGCGGCCATCGGCGGCCATCGTCAACTCGGCCACGGCGTTGAAAGGCACGACCTGCCACTCGGGAATGGCGGCCAGTTCGATACTGAGCATATTCGCCATTTCGTATTCGACATCCCACACGCCCTGGCGGAATCCAGACTCGTCGGCAAAGGGCACTAC
>PBOD01000093.1 GCA_002724215.1 Gemmatimonadota bacterium
ATACCCGGGTACGACCGTTCGGCGTCGAAGAGCGTGGCCTCGCGCGCCAGCTTTTGCGGCGAGTGCGCGTCCGAACTGCCTGCAGAGGTGCCCGGCAAGGCCACTGCGCTGCGGCGACGCGCCATCGCTCAACCCAGGCCAGCCCTGCTTGGCCCGCTGCCCGACTCCCTATGATCGAAGCGTGAGATGCACCAGAACAAAAAAAACTCCGAAACGCCGCAAAGCGTTCCGGAGCCATTTGCAAGATGTCCNAAAGGTGTCTTGGGGTACCTACAGATTTTAGGCAGTGGCGACGTTGGTAGTGCTCGCACTGAAGGCCACTGCCTCTTCAGCTATAGACCGCTGTATCTCCTGCTGGTATACGCGGTAGTGCGAGCGGCAGATACTCTGACTGTAATTGCGATAGCCCTGTTGCTGCGATCGGGCCACCCACTCCTTTTTGGGCCAGTGTGGCAACCGGTGCATCCTGCAACCCGGCTCCCAGTAGACGACAATCCAATCACCATTGGCGAATGCCGTTTCCAATTCGGGCGCGGCATCCTGCCAACACTCGGCTATTTTGTGCACATCTCTACACCTCCACCAAACCGGAAGNGCTTTATGTGTNTTAATGNTACTTAGTATTATTTTCGACACAATTCCAAAATCCTTGAGCCTTTTTTGTTTGAAGCAGTGCAGTGGCACAGCTCGGCGCTACAGCGATTGGCGGCGATCCGGTAGAGCCAGNTCCCGAACGACGCTTCGGCGCGAAAGGAGCGGCTGCCCTTGCAGGCGGCGATAGACCCTCGGCCCCCTAAATCCCCGGCCGNAAGGTGCGCCAGGTCCTCGACGCCTGAGCTTGCCCGCGTCAATGGCCCGCATTATACTCAGCGGTCCACTGCCAATCGCCTTGAGGAACACGCGCCTGCCATGATTAGAAAGACCGAAACCCTGCCCACCTGGGACCTCACCGACCTCTATACCGGAACCGACGATCCGCGCTTGCAAGAGGATATGGACGCGGTGCGCCAGCAAGCCCGGGACTTCGAGCAGCGCTTCAAGGGCACCATCGCTTGCGCNGCCCTCAACGCCGACCACTTGCGCAGTGCCCAGGACGCCTACGAATCGCTATTGCGGGCCCAATACCGCCCCCAGGCCTATGCGATGCTGCTCTTCGCCACCAACACCCAGGACCCCGAGCGCGGCGCGCTCCTGCAGAAGACCCGGGAGTTCGGCAGCACGGTCGCCACCCATCTGGTGTTCTTCGACCTCGAGATCGGCCAGATCCCCNACGCAACCTACGACGCCATCATCGGCGCCGGAACCCTCGCGACCTACCGCCACTATCTCGACCACCAGCGGCTGCTCGCCGCCCACAACCTCTCCGAGCCCGAGGAGAAAATTCTCGTCGAAACCGCCACCACCCGCGGCCAGGCCTTCGGGCGGCTGTTCACCGAGACCCACGGCCGCGCCAAGTACTGCCTCGACCGCGATGGTCGCCGCCAGGAGTTGACCCAGTCGGAGCTCCTGCCGCTGCTCTACAGCCCCGAGCGCCCGCTGCGCGCCGCCGCTGCCAAGGCACTGACCACAGGCCTCAAGCGCAACGCCCACGTCTGCACCTTCATTTACAACACGCTGCTGCACGAAAAGGACGTGCTCGACCGGCTGCGCCACTACCAGCGGCCAGAGGACGGCCGCCACCTGCACAACGAGTTGAGCGCCGAAATCGTCGACACCGTTTCCGAGGTCTGCGTCGAAAACTACGCCACCGTCGCCGAGTACTACCGCCTCAAGCGCCGGATCCTCGACCTCGACGAGCTNACCCACTACGACCGCTATGCGCCCATCGCCGGCGATGAGAGCGACATCCCCTTCTCGCAGGCCAAGGACATGGTGCTCGCCGCCTTTGGCGACTTCTCGCCACGCTTGGTCGATATTGCCAATGACTTTTTCGACAAGCGCTGGATCGACGCCGAGCTTTCCGAGGGCAAGCGCGGCGGCGCTTTCTGCGCCGGCGTCACCCCGGACCACCATCCCTATGTCCTGCTCAACTACACCAACCAGCCGCGCGATGTGATGACCCTGGCCCACGAGCTGGGTCACGGCGTGCACGACGTACTGGCCAACGGCAATCACCTGCTCGACTACCATCCGGTATTGCCCATGGCCGAGACCGCCTCGACCTTCGGCGAAATGCTGGTCTTCGACCGCCTGCGCCAGAATCTCAACACCCGCCACGAGCAACTGGCGCTGGTTTGCTCCAAGATCGAGGACACCTTCGCCACCGTCTTCCGCCAGATCGCCATGTATCGCTTCGAGCAACAGGCGCACCAGGCCCGCCGCGCCGAGGGCGAGCTGCCCACCGAGCGTTTCAACGAGCTGTGGCAGGCCAATATGCAGGAGATGTTCGACGACTCGCTCACACTCGGCGAGGAGCATGCGTGGTGGTGGCTCTATATCCCCCACATCATCAACACCCCGTTCTACGTCTACGCCTACGCCTTCGGAGAACTGATGGTGCTTTCGCTCTATGCGCGCTACCAAGAGGAGGGCGAGGCTTTCGTCGATAAGTACTTTGACTTGTTGGCGGCCGGTGGTTCGCGCGATCCGGCCGCGCTGGTCGCCGAGATGNGCTTCGACATCGCCGACCGCGCCTTCTGGCAGGGCGGCTGCGACCTGATCGCCGCCCGCGTCAAAGAGGCGATCGCCCTGACCGACGCGTAAGGTCCTCGATCTGGAGATGTTGGAATTCCGCACGCACCCAACGACCAAGGAGCATTCATGTCCGTCCTCTTCGCAGAGCTAAACCGCNAGCAGATCAAGAAAATCGCCCCGACCGCCATCGCGGTCATGCCCACCGCCGCCACCGAACAGCACGGCCCCCATATGGCCGTCGGTACCGACACCCTGCTGTGTTCTACCGTCGCCCGCCGCGCCGCCGAAGCCGCAGCCGACCNTGTGCCCGTCGTGGTCACGCCGCCGCTGGCCTTCGGCTCCTCACACCATCACATCCCCTTCGGCGGCACCTTGTCGCTAACCAGCGACACCTTTATCCATGTCGTCCGCGAAGTCACCACCGGCCTGGTGCAGACCGGTTTCGAGAAGATCGTCATCCTCAACGGCCACGGCGGCAACTCCGACCACGTCGGCGTCGCCGGCCAGGACCTGGTCAATCGCCTCGATCAACCGGCAGTGGTCGCCTCGTGCAACTACTGGGACATCATCCGNGACGCCGTAGTGGCGAAAGGTCTTATCGAAGGATCGCGCGTGCCNGGCCACGCCGCGCATTTCGAAACCGCACTGGTCATGGCGCTCAGNCCCGACTGGGTCGATGCCGACGCTCAGGCCAGCACAAAAGACCAGTCCGACGCCGCCGGAGGACTCGACGTGCCGCTGACCGGCGCGGTGGTGCAGAGCTACGGCACCTTCCAGGCCGGTCCCGGCCACACCGACAATCCCGCCGATGCCACGGCCGAGCTGGGCAATGCNCTGCTGGATGTGATCGTGGAAGAGGTGGCACAATTTTTCCGCAACTTCGCCCAGGTGCCTGGGCCGACGCGGAACTGAACTCATCTCCCGGACATAGTTAGCCGCCGGTCCTCATTCGAGGCCGGCGGCTAACTTTTTTGGCCCTCAGGAAAGCACGTCGATAAAAGTCTCCGACAGCGCCACCACGCACGAGCTGCGGTCGCCGCCNATGCTCTTGCGCCAGATCTCGCGCGTATAGGGCTGGCCCTCGACCTCGCGATCGCCGATGCGAATCGATGCCTCGTCGGTAAAGAACAGGTGCGAAAAGACATCCTGGTTGGGCTTGAAGGCGGGCGCCGGCGCTTCCAGTATCACTGGNGGCGCCAGATGGNGCCACGTCGCGACGACCGTGGTCCCTTCGCTCGCGATGACCCACGCGGGATGGTCGTCGATGCGGCCCTCGCGGCGAATGTCGGCGTCGATCACCGCGTCGATATCATAGGGACCCGGCAGGCCGCGCGCCCAGCCGTCGATCCAGGCCGCCACATCGCGGTTGTCGGTGCACACCGCGCGGAGCCCGGGGTCGCCGGGAATATTGACGTAGACCGCCGTGCCTTCGCCCGCCGGGCAGTAGTGCATGTGCCAGACGCTGACCTGGCCGCTGTCTTGCTCGGCGCCGGGCACGCGCAGGTAGTTGATCCAGTGCTGCCCGGTCCACGAAACCGCGCCTGGATTGACCAGGGGCCGCGCCATGCTCAGGCCAGCAGTTCGCGCAGCANGTTGACGCCCAGCCGCACCTGCTCGACGCGATCCTCGTGCTGCCCCTCGTAGACGACCGAAATGCAGCCGTTGTAGTTGGCCCCCTTGATGATCCTGGCAATGCGCTCGTAGTCGAGCCACTGCTCGGTGCCGGTCTCGATCTCGTAGAACTTGGTGCGGATATAGTAGGCGTGCTCCACCGTCTGNTCCATAAACTCGTAGAAGTCTACGTCGGTGATCTCTTTCTCGTAGCCACCGCGCGAGCCGACCCACTGCCCGGTGTCCATGACATAGCCGAAATTGGGCCGGTCCGTNAGGGTGCGGATCTTGTTCATCTCCTCGCCGGTCGAGGGGTGGTTCTGCAAGCCCACCGCAATGCCCTTCTCTGCCGCGTAATCGGCGATCTCCTGATAGCCTGCGATCATCGCCGGCCACGGGTCGTCGCCATCGCCGTTTTTCTCGGGCACGACTGCGCAGAAGGCCCGCACGATGGGCGAGCCGAGAAAAAAGGCCCGGTCGATCGCGTCCTTGCAGCTTTGCGCGTGTGCGGCCCGCTCCTCGGCCGTNCCGACAAACAGCCCGCTCATGCCGATATAGCCGATCGGCAGGCCGTATTTGAGACACTGCAGCTTAATCTTGCCCAGATAATCCGGATCGTCCGAATCGAAGGCCCGATAATGGAAGTCGACGCAGTCGAGATTGAGGTCGTAGGCGATTTTGATGAAATCCTCGACGCTGGTGTCCTTCAAGCTCAGGAAATTACAACCGATCTTTATCATGGCAACGCATCCTCATAGGTTAAAACCGCCCCNGTGGAGCNGTCTATTTACCGCGACATTATAGCCAGTACGCGGCTGGCGATCAAGCGGCCGCCAGGGCCTTGTGTGGATCGCCACNGCCAATTGNGGGGCCGGGCCGTTTCAACGCGCGANGCCGACGTAGTGGACGCAATGCCCCTCATCCAATAGATTGCCTCCTCAACCTGCAANCTGCAACGACAAAAAATACCGCACCGGCGATTGCCGCCGGAGAATCGGGATGCGGCACGGGGAATTGGTGGGGTGCTATAGAGGTGTAGCTGGATCCCCTTCACCAAGGCCCTGCGCCCAGGCGCGATGAAAGACACGTCCCCGCGTCCCCGATCGCCAGGCAAACGCACCACCGACCCAAAGGAGTCCACCCCCCATGCGCCTGCGTCCCCTTGGAAAGACCGGTCTGCAAGTCAGCGAGCTCTCGCTGGGCGGCCTCTTCGTCTCCTCGCACGGCGGCAACTTTGCTCAGGGCCGTGCCGCCATCCGCCGCGCTTTCGATCTCGGTGTCAACTACATCGACACCGCCCCATCCTACCGCGATAGCGAGGAAGTCCTCGGCAAAGTCCTCCCCGACATCGACGGCCCTTGCTACCTCTCGACCAAGGTCGGCGGCCGGCCCAGCCCCTTCGAGCCGCAAAATCCCGACCACCTGCGCCAATCGGTCGAGGAAAGTCTGCGCCTGTTAAAACGCGATCACATCGACCTGCTGATGGTCCATGAGCCCGAGCGCCCCGGCCACTACGACTGGTGGGCGGACCGCCGCAACTACAGCGGACCGGTAATCGACGTGTTAGATGAACTAAAGGAAAGGGGTATCGTGCGCCTCATCGGCCTCGGCGGCACCACCGCCTACGCCATGGCGCCGATTATGGAGACCGGCCGCTTCGACGTAGTGCTCACCGCCTTCAACTACAGCCTGCTGTGGCGCGAAGCCGAGCACGCGATCCTGCCGACGGCAAAGCGGCTCGGCATGGGCGTCGTCATCGGCTCACCGCTGCAACAAGGCGTACTCTCGCGCCGCCACGATGCTGAAGTGGAGGCCGGGCCGCACTGGCTGAGCCCACCCCGGCGGCGGCAACTGCTCGAGCTTTACGGCCTGCTCGACGAGATCGGCATGAGCCTGCCCGAGATCTCGCTGCGCTTCGTGCTGTCGAATCCGAATATTTCCTGCACCCTGATGGGCGCGCGTTCCGAAGAAGAGGTCGAACTCAATATCGCCGCCGCCGCACGAGGACCGCTGGCGCCCGAAATTCTGGCGCGTCTCGACCAACTCGTGGCGATGGTACCCTTTCGCCCAACCGACGAACCGGCTTGCCTGCCCCTGGGCCGGGACTACCCGGGCCTGGGCCCCGTCCGCTAGCCCTTGCCGATGCCCTCAGCGCGGAAGCCGATCTCGCGCAGTTTTTCCAGGTCGAGAATATTGCGGCCATCGAAGATGAACGCCGGCTTGAGCATCGAGTCGTAGAGCCGCTCAAAATCCAGTTCCGCAAATTCGTCCCACTCGGTCATAATCGCCACTGCGTGCGCGCCCTCCACTGCCCGGTAGGCATCGTCGCAGATTTCGATCGCACCACAGTCCGCAACCGGGGCGAGATCTGCGTGGATCTGCTCGGCGGGCGCCTTGGGGTCATAGATGGCCAAGTGCGCCTGCTCCCGCAGCAGGTCGCGGCAGACGTAAATGGCGGCCGATTCGCGGGTATCGTTGGTGTCTTTCTTGAAGGCAAAACCCAATACCGCGATGCGTTTGTCCGCAGCGGTATTGAATAGCGCCTCGATGATCCGCCGCGCAAAGCGCCGCTTCTGGTAGTCGTTCATATACACGACCTGCTCCCAGTAGTCGGCCACCTCCTCCAGCCCGAAGTGCTCGCACAAATACACCAGGTTAAAAATATCCTTCTGGAAGCACGAGCCGCCAAAACCCACCGAACTCTTGAGGAACCTAGAACCGACGCGACGGTCGAGACCGATGGCGCGGGCGATCTCGTCGACATCGGCGCCGGTGGCTTCACACAGCGCCGAGATGGCGTTGATCGAGGAGATGCGCTGGGCCAGAAAGGCGTTGGCCGTAAGCTTGGACAGCTCAGAGGACCACAGATTGGTGGTGATGATCTTCTCGCGCGGCACCCAGCGCGCGTAGACCGAGGCCAGCGTCTCCATCGCCCGGGCGCCCTCCGGCGTGCGCTCACCGCCGATCAGTACCCGGTCTGGATCTTCGAGATCCTCTATCGCCGTGCCTTCCGCCAGAAACTCCGGATTGGACAGCACGGACAATGTCCCCTCGCGGCTGCTGGCCTCAAAGATGGTGCGCACCGCATCGGCCGTACGGACCGGCACCGTCGACTTCTCGACGACGATGGTGTCCGAATCGGCGACCTCGGCGATGTGGCGCGCGCAGCTCTCGACGTATTTGAGGTCTGCAGCCCGGCCCGCGCCGACGCCGTAGTCCTTGGTTGGGGTGCTGACGGCGATAAAGACCACATCGGCCTCGCGCACGCTCTTATCGCGATCGGTGGAAAAGAACAGATTGCGGTCGCGGCTGCCCCGAACAATCTCGTCGAGACCAGGCTCGAAGATCGGCAGTGCATCGGAATTCCAGGCGTCAATGCGCTCGGCGTTGTAATCGACCACCGTCACGTCGATGTCGGGGCACTTGTGGGCGATCATCGCCATGGTGGGTCCGCCGACATAGCCAGCACCGACGCAGCAGATTTTCATGTTTTGCTCTGACAATGCCTATCTCCAATTAGGTATCCGCACAAAATATAGAACCGTCGCGCACATTTTGCCCGGATATGTGCACCCATTTTCTGCAGCTGCTAGCCGCCATCTCTCAGTCCGCCGCCAGGATCTCCATCGCCGCGTTGCGCCCGTTGATCGCGATGACGCTGCCGCCGGGGTGGGTGCAGGCGCCGCAGAGAAAAAGACCGGCCATCGGCGTGCGCGCGGCCAGGCGCCGGTCCCACATGTAGTCGGGCAGGCATTCGCCCTGAAAGATGTGCCCCCCGGCGAGACCCACCTCGCGCTCGATATCGGGCGGTCCCATCACCTCGATATCGATCACCGCCGCGGGCATATTGCGGCAGAAGCGGCCGAGCGACGCCAGCACCAGCGCGCCGACCTCGGCCCTGCGGCTCTCCCAGTCGCCTTCAGCGAAAGAATACGGCACGTACTGGGCAAAGACGCTCATGGTGTGCAGACCCGCCGGTGCCACGCTGGCGTCGTGCGCACTCTGGAAGTAGAGCTCGGTCCACAGCTGCTCGGGCAACGCGCCCGCCCGGGCGGCGGCGAATCCGGCGCGCCACTCGTCTTTTGTCAGCGGCGTGTTGATCTGGCCCTTGTGATGCGGCTCTCGGGTGCCGGGCCGGGCAGCGAAGTCGGGCAGCGCTGCCAGGGCGACATTGACCTTGACCGTACAGCCCGCGATGGGTACGGCTTCGACCTGCGCCCGCCACTCGGCAGCGGCGTTTTCACCCAGTAAATTCAGCGTCGTGCGCGGGTCGGCGTTGGAGACCACCACCGGCGCTGCAATCCGCTCGCCGCCCGCCAGTTCAACACCTACCCCGGGAGTGATGCGCGCCACCGGCGCGCCCGCGGCCACGGCCACACCCGCATCGCGGGCAATATCGCACAGCATAAAGGACACCTGGCCCATGCCGCCTTCGACATAGCCCCACATCCCCGGCATGCCGCCCATGCGCCCGGATGAGTGGTGGAAGTGAATCGAGGCGGTGCCAGGGTCGAAAGGGCTGGCGTTGGTGCCGATTATACCCTGACCCAGCACCGCGCACTGCAGTCGCTCGTCTTCGAGGTAGCGCTCGGCATATTCGGCCATCGACCACTCGAAGAGCAGAGATCGGGCCTCCGCGTCGGCACCGATCCGCTCCTCTAATTGTTCCCGCGTCGGCGGACGGCCGACCCACAGATCGCCAGCACCCTCAGGCCGTAGCGCATCGCGCAAACGCCGCATCACCGCGTACATCGCCCGCCAGCCCGCCACGTCGCCCGGCGCCAGCCGTGCGATCTCCGCCTCACAGGCCGCGTCGTCTTCCCACAATTGAACCGAGGTTCCGTCCTCAAACGGCACGAAGAGGCCGTTTCGCGCCGGAGTCCAGCGGAAACCGCGCGCGGGCAGATCCAGCTCGGCGATGACGCGAGGATGCAATAGACCCGCCAGATAGGCGCACGGCGACACCCGGAACCCCGGCCACGGCTCGTCCAGCGTGCAGGCCCCGCCAATGCGCTCACGCGCCTCGAGCACCAGCACTTTGCGACCCGCCCGCGCCAGGTAGATCGCGCAGGTCAGCCCGTTGTGCCCGGCGCCGACGACGATCGCATCCCAGCGCTGCGCCGCCAACTCTCGTACCGGCGCGGGCAAACCCACCCTGCCGAGGACCTCCACCGCCTTCATCACAGCTCATTCCTCCCGGGCAGCCTCAACGCGATTAGCCACCACAATGCCCAGCGCCACCAAGCCCATGCTGGCCAGCACGTAAGGCGACAGCGATTCGTCCAGCAGCAGCGCGCTCAATAGCACGCCGACCACCGGGGTCACGAAGCTGAAGACGCCCAACCTGCCCGGCGAGTGGTGACGCAGCAGAAAGACCAGGATGATAAAGCACAGTCCGGCCACCGCGATGCCCTGGTAGAGCAGTCCCGCGACGACGGCGGCGCTGAAATTGTATTCGAAATCGGCTTCGAAGAAGGCGCTCCAGGCGGCGAAAAGCGGCAAGCTCAGCAGCGCCTGCCAGAGCAGCACCTGGTAGGGGTTGAGACCCTGGACCAAGCGCTTGATCACCACCTGCCGCAGCCCCAGCAATATCCCGCTCAGCGCCACCATCGCGTCGCCGAGCAAATAACCCGTCTCGGCAAACGACACCGACTCCCAGAACAACAGCACCACCCCCATAAACGAAAAGCCCAGCCCCAACCACTTGCCCGGGCCCAGGCGGTCGCCGACGAGCAGGTGCGCGAAGAGCGCGGTGGAAAAGGGGTAGATATTGACCACCACGCCCGAACGGCTGGCGGTGGTGTGCTCGGTGCCGGCATTGAGAAGCCAGATCTGCAGCGCGAACAGCAGCGCCAGGCCCCCCAGACCCTTCCACTCGCTCTTCGGCACGCGCAGCGGGATACCAGCAAAAAGCGCCCCGACCCACACGGTCAGGGCGCCCAATAGGAAGCGCAGGCCGGCCAGCGCCGCCGGCGGAATACCATCGAGGCCCATCTTGATCGCCACCGGGTTGCCGCCCCACAGCACAGAGGTCAACAGGACCAGCGCCCCGGCTTTGAGTCCGACGGCCTCGTTGCGGATGGTCAAATCAATCGATAGTCGCCGTTTTTATATAGTCGAGGTTGGGAAAGTTTTCCTCGAGGTAGGCGTTGCCGCGCCCGCCGATCTGGCCCTGGTTCGGCTGCTGGCCGTACTCGGCATTTATCGCATCGACCACCTCCATGCCCTCGACCACTTCGCCGAAGGGCGCAAAACGCATGCCGTCGAGGTTGAGATTGTCGCCGTAGTTGATAAACAGCTGGGTCGTGCGCGTGTTGGGGCGACTCTGCGCGGCAAAGGTGATGCGCCCGCGCTTGTTGCTCTGCTTGACCATATCGTCGAGAATCACCGCGTCGTTCCACACCTTGTTGAGCTCGGGATCACCGCTCATGCCCCACTGTACCACGAAACCCGGCACCACCCGGAAGAAGCGCTGCTCGTCGAAAAAGCCGTGGCGCACCAGGTTGTAAAAGCGGTCGGCGCCGCGCGGCGCCCAGTCGCGGGTGACCTGGATCTTGAAGTTGCCAGCGCTGGTTTCAAACAGCGCCGTGAATTGGTCCGGCGCCTGCTCCTTCATGGCGTCGCTCTTGGGATCCATTAGTGCTTCTTTATCGACACCGCCGACGCCACAGCCATAGGCCAGGAGCGCGCCGACCAGTAGGGCAATCCTCGTCATTTCCTCTCTACCTCTTTGGTTGGTTGTGCTTATTCGGCAATGGTCGCCGTCACGATATAGTCGAGATTGGGGAAGGCTTCGTTCAAATATTCGTTGCCGCGCGCGCCGATCTGGCCCTGATCGGGCCGCTCGCCGTATTCGGCATTGATGGCATCGAGCGTCTCCATGCCCTCGACCACTTCGCCGAAGGGCGCGAAACCCATGCCATCGAGATTGAGGTTGTCGCCATAGTTGACGAAGAGCTGGGTCGTGCGGCTATTGGGCAGGTTGGTCGCGGCAAAGGTGATGCGCCCGCGGGTATTGCTCTGGGCAACTTCGTCGTCGGGGATCGGCGCGTTGCGCCATTGGCTGGTCAACTCGGGGTCGCCGCTCATGCCCCACTGCACCACGAAGCCCGGCACCACCCGGAAGAAGCGCTGCTCGGCGAAATAACCCTGGCTGACCAGCGCGTAAAAGCGATCGGCGCCGTGCGGCGCCCAGGCGCGGGTGACCTGTACTTTGAAATTGCCGGCGCTAGTTTCGAACAACGCCGCAAAGGCGTCCGGAGCTTGTTCGTCCGTGCTCTCCACGGGGACCTCCTGTGTTAATGGACCTATTTCGCTGGAGTCTCCGCCGCAGGCGGCGAGTATCGCCGCCATAGCCAGAGAAGTGAATAGCTCGCGCAAGGGTTACAGCCCCTTGACCGCCGCAACCAGCGCCCGGGTCGTAATGCCGAAGTGCGCCCAGGTCTCCATATGCCCCTCGGAGGGGGCAGTGGTCGGATCGGTGATGCCGATGTGGGCGGCGGGCACCTTGTTCTGTGCCGCCGCACCCGCGACCAGCCCGGCAAAGCCGCGCAGCCCGGCGTCGGCGCCGCCGATCAACCCGTCCTCGACCGTCACCACTCCGCGCGGATAGCGCTTGACCAGCCGCTCCAGCGCACCCGGCGCCAGGGGCAAGCCGTTGACGATGTGCACGTCGGCGCGGCCGCCGAGCGCGTCGGCCGCTGCGCCGGCCAGGAAGGCCGGCGCACCAAAGGCGAGGATTGCGCGCTTGGCGTTGGGGTAGGTGCGATAGGCGGTCACCGGCTCCCAGTCGTCGCCAGCCTCCCACAGCGGCCCGGAGCCGTCCTGTTTCTCGAGGATGGGCAGCGAGTCGCGGGGGATGCCGATGATATGCCCGCCGTAGTGCGCGGCCATATCGCAGACCGCCAGATAGGCGGCGCGGGCATCGGCCGGGCCGTAAAAGCGGTGCAGGTAGGGCAGGTAACTGATCCCGACATTGATCCACTCCAAGCCCCAGCCCGAAAAGTGGTCGCGACCGGTGCAGGCGCCCACGTGCGAGACGTGGAAGGCGGCGTTGATGCCCTCGTTGACACCGGTGAGGTTGCGCTGGTAGCGCCACATGTCGAAGCCCTCGCGGGCGATACCCTCGTAAAAGGCGGCGAAGGTCGAAACCACATTGAGCTGCGGCCCCGGACCAGCCAGCGCCAGACCGTCGGTGAGCAGACAGGCCGCCTGCTCCTCAATGCTCATCTCGAACTGGTGGTCGGCGGCGAGAAAGCCGCGCGCCTTGGCCAGCTTGGTCGAGGGATCGAGATCGCAGCTGACGACGAAGACATTGTCGGGGTATTGGGCAGCCACCGCCGCGTAGCCGGCCTCGGACCCGGCGCGCGGACTCTCGCTCTTGCCCACCGGCGGCAAACTGGCCTTCTTCCTGACGCTCTTGGGCAGCACCAGATTGCGACTGCCGGGCGCGGGCCGGGCGCGGGTTACCACCTGGCGCGCCTTGCGCCGCCTGAGCCCGGCGTGGGCCTGGCGCTGGGCTGCGGTCTTTTTAAACATCGGGTTGCGCAGCACTTTGGCCGCGTCGCGGCCCTTCATATGCCCGTCGTGGTGCCCCTCGCCGCCGGGCAGCTTGTTGACGAGAAAGACGCACTCGAGCATCGACACCACGTCGCGGTAGCTCATCAGCGAGCCGGGGATCCACACCCGGGTACTGGTCTTGACGCCGTGTTCGCCGGCGAAGGCTTCCAGTTCCTTACCGATCCCCAGACGAGCGCCGAAGTCATCGAGCCGCTCTCGGGTGCCGGTGGGGTAGATCATCGTCGCCGTGCCGGCCTGCGCCAGCTTGTAGGCCTCGCGATAGACCTTGTAGAGCGCCGCGGTGTCGTGCAGCGTCGTGGTCTCCAGCACCTCGACCCCCATCGCCGCGACGATCTTGCGCGGGTCCTTGTCCATAATGCCCTCGGTCGTGCCCGAGAGCTGGATGCCATTGCGGTGCATCACAAAGGTAATCGGCGCCCCGTGTACCGCCGCGCCGTTGAAGCCGTTGAGCCCCTGCCCGGAGATGTACCCGGCGTCGCCACAATGGCACACCACCCACGATCCTTTACCGTATTTGGCCTTCTTGCCCAACGCCTGCCCCACCGCCACCGGAATCATCACCCCCAGCCGCCCGCCATTGAGCTGCGTCCCGCCCGGCAACCACGACACGTGCCCCGGAATATCCAACCCGCGCCGGAAGCCCTCAACCACGCTCTCCTCACTGACGAAACCCAGCGCCGCCAGCGCCGCATAATAGCCCACCGAGGTATGCGCATGCTCAATCGTATACTCGACCTTCTCATAATCGCTGACCGCCAGCGTCAACAACAGCGGCGGAATCAACTCCAACCCACCGCCCAAATGGTCTAGCTCATTGATCTTGGCCAGCGAAGCCAGCGACTTGATCGCCGTCCCCGCCGCATCGATCTGCAAGCTCTCCAGCGCCGCCACCTGCTCCCGGCTCAACGCCCGCTGTTTAGCAATATCGACCGTCAGCGGCAACACCTCGGACTTCACCTGCTTGCCCAGGTGCTTGACCCCCTTCAGCAACCGGTCGTTGCGCCGTTTCTGTCCGGACTCTGCCGCCTTTATTCCCCTAGCCATGCTGGGACTCCCCTCGGTAGGATTGCACTCCCATTATTCACTTATTCAGCAGTTAAAAGTATAAACCCCATCCCAAAACGGAGCAATTATACCCCGCCTTCACAACCCTCGCCCTGCCCGTCCACACGCGTACTACCGCGGCTTAAACTGCACCACCAACTTCTCCGTCCACAACTCATTCGCATCAATCGTCCGCCCCGCATTGTGCGGCGTGTGTACCACATTGTGCCGACCCAACAGCGGATCGTCCAGAGGCAACGGCTCGACATCCCAGACATCCGCCGCCAGACTGAGCTCGTCGGCCATCACCCGGCGCCGGATCGCCTCGGTGTCGCAGATCTTGGCCCGCGTCACCATCACCACCAGGCAGCCCTTGGGCAGCGCGTCGATGTGGTGGGCTTGCACCAGATCCCTGGTCGACTCGGTCAGCGGCACCATCGGCACGAAGATCTCGGGATCTTCCACCAGCTTGTCCAGGTGGTATTCGCGGCGCGAGCCCGCGCGGTGGAAGCTGGGCTCGGTGGCGTATGGGTCCCACGCCGCCACATCGGCGCCCAGCATCGAGACGAAACTGGCGTAGCGGCTGGCGATATTGCCGGCACCGACGATGCGAATCCGCTTGCCCTCAATGGTGCCGCTAGCGAAATCGGGATTGTCGCCGAACTGGTGCCCGCGCCCCCCGGGTTGCGCCTTCTCACCAGGCGCGTCGTAGTCCCACGGCTCCAGGCTGGAGATGATCTCGCGGTGCAATTGCGGGATCCGCCGCAAGCCGCACAANGTCAGCGCCAGCCCNAATTCCGCCACCGTCTGCGACCAAAAGCCCTCGCTCGGGTGGTTGTAGACAGCGANACCCCTTTGCTCCAGGTACTCGTCGCAGCCCTCGCCCAGTTTGCGGCCGTACGAGCCCTGGAANGTCGCCTCCTCCANGGCGGTGAACTTCTGCAGGCAATCNAATTCCACCGGCATGCCCAGTGTCACCAGCCGCGTCACCGCGCGCGNATTCTCGACGACCTCGCCCAGCTTGCGCTCGTCCCCGTGCGCAAGTCGCACAAAATCCGCGTCGGGCCACAGGACCTGGAAGTGGTTGGCCGCATAGGGCCAGACGCCATCGAAACTCGGATGCACGACGACCAGAGTACTCATTTTACTCTCCCTCGAAATAATTGACGTGGTCTTGCATACGGTAAATCATCTGCCCAGTATCGCGCTTGACGACGACGTTGATTTTTTCTGAATCGGGATACTCGGCNACCTCNTGCGGCACGTGCTCGCCCAGCGCCAGTAGCTGGCACTCCGCAGTGCCTTCGTTACGGAACTTGTGCGCCCCGCGCGGACCGACCGGGAAGGCGATGACATCCCCGGCCACCACCTCCCATTCCCCNCGCGGCGTCACCATCGTGCAGGANCCCTCCATGACGTAGAACATCTCCTCGCCGAAGTGGTGGAANTGCAGCGGGCAAAAACCTTGCCCTGGCGGTANCCGGATGATCTGATAGCCCAAGCGCCGCGCNCCGATGAGCGGGTCGATATCCCNGACCTCGCTGTCATAGCCCTCGCGCCCGGCGCCTTTTTGCCAGGCAATGTCCTCGATATTGATCCGGTTGATATAGATATCCGCCCGCTCCTCCAGGCACTGCAGCAGCACCTCGCGCGCCCCCGTCATGATCGAATGTCCATCCCCTACCAGTATCGCGTCAAAATCCAAGCGCAGCAGCTTGCGCAATTCCAGCGCCGCTTGNGGCGGATCCGCCAGCTTTNCGTCCATTAACAAGCTAAACTTTCCCACCGGTGCCCCCACCACCAGATCGCCCGCCAGCAGCAGCTTGCGCCTGGGCCAGTAGAGCGCCAACTCTCCCGGGCTCTTGCCGTGCTGCAGGTGCACCACCCGCAACCCCGCGACGATCTCGACGCCGTCTTCTACCGTCCGGTCCACCGCCACCTCCATCGCGTCGGCGTCCGCCGCGTGCGCCACCACCTCGGCCCCGGTGCGTTCTTTGAAAAACGCCGCCTCGCGCTCGTGGTCGCAGTTGGTGATCACGACCCACCTGGCACCACCCAGTTCGTCGAATTGTCGCAGGTCCTCTTCGCTCATCGGCACCGGATCGATGAGCACGTTTCCGCCGTCTNTAATCCACAGGTGCCCATTGAAATCTATCTGCCGGACCTCGTTGAAAATCGACCAGCAGTACATATCGTCAAATGCGATCTGCTTCATCTATCTGCTCTGAGTTTAGGGAAGCGAAAAACGACGGTGGCCTAGTACTTAGCTCGCGCCCGCCAGTCGGCCATNACCTGTTCGGTGCGGCGGATCAGGTGCTCGTCCTTCTCGCTGCGCACGGCGGTGGGGTCCTGGCCGGACCAGTCATAATAGCCCTTACCCGAGTTGAGTCCGGTTTCGCCGCGTTCGACCATGGCCTGCAGATAGGCCAGTGGCTCTTCCCAGCCGGCCAATTCCTGCCACAGATGCCCGGCGACGCGCACGTGCATTTCGAGCCCGTTGATATCGCGCTGTTTGAGCGGACCGGCAGTAGTGAAACGGGGCGCNAGGCCCAGCTCGACCGCCAGGTCGATCGACTCGGCGTCGGCCACCCCCGTGGCCAGACAGTGCACGGCCTCGCGGATGATGGCGTGTTGAAGGCGGTTGACCAGGAAGCCGGGGCCGTCCTTCTGCACCTTCAAGGTGGTGCGGCCCAGCCGCTCCCATATCTCGCAGGACCGGTCCATGGTCTCGTCNGAGGTATGGTCACCGCGAATGACNTCGAGCACGGGCACGATGTGCGCCGGCTGGAAAAAGTGGGAGCCACCGATCCGNTCCTGGTGNNNCATNCGCTCGCCGAGNACNGTGATGGGCAGACCGGACGTATTGCTCGCCAGCACAGTGTCGCGCGGCGCCAGGGCGTCCATCTGCTCGAAGAGCGCTTGTTTNGCTTCGAGGTTTTCGGTAATCGATTCTACCACAAACTCCGCGTCGCCCACCGCGTCGCCGACGTCGGTCGAGGTGCGGATGCGCGCGAGGACGTCCGGCGCCGACTGGCCGCGCAACANNTCGTGGCGCTCCAAATCGCCGGCGTAGCGGTGGATATTTTCCATCGCGTTGTCCACCGTCTCCTGCCGGCGGCTCATCAATACGGTTTCCTCGCTGCCCATCGCCAGTACCAGCGCGATCTGGCTGCCCATCAGGCCGCCGCCCATAACGGCGGATTTTTGCAGAAAGAGTTCCTGTGCCATGATTCTCCGTACTCGTGTTGGTGTTTTGTGGAATTCGTCTAAATAATCGACAGCACGTCGGCCGCCACCTCCAGGGTCCGGTCGATATCTGCGGCAGTGTGCGCCGTTGAGAGATAGAGTTTGCCGCCGGGACTGACGAAGACGCCCCGGCGAATCATCTCGACGCCGAAGCGCTGCGCCGCTGCCCCGTCGGCGTTGAATCCATCGGCGTGGGTGTGCATCGGCAGGTCGCTAAAAACCGTCTGCAGCACCGGCCCTTCGCCGATGACCTGCAGCGGCAGGCCCCGGTCTCGGCCCAAGCTTTCGAGACCTTCTTTGAGCTGGTCCGAAATCCGGTAGAAGTGGTCGTAGACCCCTTCTTTTTGCAACTCGTCCAGCGTGACCAGGCCCGCGGCGCAACCGATGGGGTTACCGTTCATCGTGCCGCTGGCGAAGACGTAGTCGTCNTTGGCTTTGCGCCGCGGATCGGCCAGGCCCATNATGTCTGCACGGCCGCAAACCGCCGCCAGNGGGTAACCGCCGCTGATGGTCTTGCCGTAGACCGCCAGATCCGGCACCACGCCGTAGCGCTCCTGAGCACCGCCCCAGGCGATGCGGAAACCGGTGACGATTTCGTCNAAAATTAGCGCGATGCCGTNCGTCTGCGTCGCTTCTCGCAGGCTTTCGAGAAAGCCGGGCTGCGGGCGCAGGGCGCGCTGCAGGGGCTCGACAATGACGGCGGCCAGTTCCGCCGCATGCGCCTCGATGAGTTGGACCGCGGCTTCGGATTCGTTAAAAGGACTCACCAGCACGGTCTGCGATGTCTCTCGGGGTATGCCGCCGCTGTCGGTGGCCGGGGCGGGATAGTCGGCCGGCCGGCTGGGGGCGGCGCTCTGCATGGCGTAGTCATGAGCACCGTGCCAACCCCCTTCGAACTTGAGNATCTTCTCCCTGCCGGTGAAGGCGCGCGCCAGGCGCAGCGCAGTGAAGGTGCCCTCGGTGCCAGACGAGGCGTAGCGCAGGGTCTCGCCGCAGGGCGCGGCTTCGACNACCCGCTGCGCCAGGCGGATGGCGGGCTCGTTGAGCCCGTAGAAGGTCGAGCCGAGCGCCGCCTGCTCGGCGACGGCGGCGGCNATGGCGGGATGGGCATGGCCCAGAATCAGCGGGCCGGAGCCGAGGACGTAGTCGATATACTCTTTGCCCGACACGTCGTAGATTCGGCAACCCTCGCCGCGATGGAATACCGCAGCGACTTCATCGGGTAGGCGAAACATGCCGAAACATCCCCCGACCAGATAGCGTTCGGCAAGTTCGATCAGTTTTTCCATGAGATCTCTACGGGATTGAATATGGATGCAAATGGAGACTCTCTATATAAAGAACGGCTGCGTCCACGCAAAGCCTTCCCCCGCCCCCCAGCACTCGAACCGCACATAACCCATCCCTTCCTCCATCTCCAACTNAATCTCCCGCCCCTCCGCGACCCCACAGCGTACCGCGCCGCGCCGCAACGCCACAATCCGNTCGGCATTTTCCGTCTCGATNCGGATGGTATTGCCCTCCACCTCAATGGCGTTTATCTCCACCCCCGTCGAAGCGTAAAAGCGCCCCGCCCGCAACGCCTCCACCACCCCCGCCGGGGTCTCGTCCTTTACATAGGCCGCGTTCCACCCCAAACCGACATCGCCACTCGCCGCATGACTGTCGTCGTGGGCGTAACCCCACACGCGCCGGCCCTGCGTCAATAGCATGTCCCAGCGATTGGTGGCATAGGGACTGCCCTCCAGGCGGCTGATCACCCCGTTGTAGATCTCCAGCCCCATATAGCCCTCGCAGCGCTCGAGCAGGTCTTGCGGACAGTGGTTGAAATTAACGTGCCAGTTGGGGTGGTTGAAGATCACCAACCCGCCACCGGTCGACCGCACTTCGTCGATGACCCGCTGCCGGTCCGCGTGCGGCTCGACCCAATCGACGGCACCCACGTGCAGCATGTGCGGCCCGTTGGCCGTGATCTCGTTGCCCGGCACCATAATCATGCCCTGGGCGTCGTACTGCGCGTAGTCGTCGAGAGCAGTGTAGATATCGTGGTCGGAAATCATCAAGAAGCCGTAGCCGCGACCGGCGTAGTCGTCGATGACGTGCTGGTGGTCGCGTTCACCGTCGCTGGTGGTGGTGTGGGTGTGCAGATTGCCGGCCAGCCAGCGACCGCCGCACAAATCCTGGTAGGGATGCTCAATCACGGGAAGTTCCTCCGTTGGGGAAATGGCCTCAAAATACAGGCGGAGAGTCCGGGCGACAAGCCTAGGTGGGGGTGCGTTGGCGCAGCGCCTGCGCGATCAGCCCAATCGCGATCATCGCCGCCAGCCCAACCGCCACCCACGCGAAGTGGTCGCGGAGCAATTCGGTGGCCTTTTCGCCATAGCGCACGGCCAGGTAGCCGACCATTGAGTAGCGCACCGTCCGCCCCAAAACCGCCGCCAGCGCAAACTTGCCGAAAGGCATGCCGAAGACACCGGCCGAGAGGATGAAGAGCTTCATCGGGTAGGGCGGCGGCGCGATCACCGAGAAAGCGACGGCCCACAGCCCGTAGCGGTCGATCTTGTCACGCACGGTTTCGCGCCGCTCGGCGTCGAAGCGCTTGAGCACCAGGTGTCCGCCCTTGCGGCCGATATAGTAGGGCACCAAACAACCCGCCACCGAACCGACCACCGCCGCCGGCACGAAGGCCAGCAATTCCATCAGCAGCCGACTCTCGCTGACCATCACCAGCAGTACCCAGTCGGGTCCGCCGCCAGTGGGGATCCCGGCCGAGTCGATAAAGGCCAGCCCCATCAGTCCAGGGGCGCCTAAGCTGCGCAAGAAGGCTATCAGGTCTTGAATGAATTCCACAGCCGCACCGCGTTGGGCAGGTGTTGACGCAAAAGGCAACTAAGCCTATTTAATACAGGTAGAAAGAGCCTTAAATAAGAACACAGAATCGATATTCCGCCACACGGTCGCGAAAACGCCCGCGGCACAATCGCACGGAGCCGTAAACTGACATGAGCGGCAAGACGCCCACGCGGCAGCAAGCCCTCGACCTCGTCCTCCAGTACAACGAGACCGATTCGCTGGTCAACCACGCCAAGGCCGTCGAGGCCGCAATGCGCTATATGGCACGCAAGACCGGCGCCGACGAGGAGATGTGGGGGGCCATCGGCCTGGTACACGACCTCGACTACGAAAAGTTCCCCGCGCAGCACTGCCACAAGACCGAGGCGATCCTGCGCGAAAACGACTGGCCGGAGGACTACATCCGCGCGGTGCTCTCGCACGGCTGGGGCATCTGCACCGACATCGAGCCGCAGAGCTTGGTCGAGAAGACGCTCTACACGGTCGATGAGCTCGCCGGCTTCGTCTCGGCTTGCGCGCTGGTGCGCCCATCGAAAAGCGTGCAGGACCTCGAGGTTAAATCCGTCAAAAAGAAGTGGAAACAGAAGAGCTTCGCCGCCGGCGTCGATCGCGAGGTCGTCGCAAGGGGCATGGCCATGCTCGGAGTCGAGTTCGACGAGATCACCNCCGACGTCATCGCCGCGCTGCGCGAAGTCTCCGACGAGATCGGGCTCTAGCCATGGCGCGCCCCNTCACCGACCTCGAAAATTACCTGTTCGACCTGCGCGGTTANNTGCACCTGGAACAGGTGCTTTCCGCNACNGAAGTCAAAGACCTNAACGACTGCCTCGACGCCATCCCGCCGCTGGAGCCCGGCGACTGGTACGGCCACGTCCACGCCCATACCTACGGCACCGTCGACGGCCTCAACCTGCANCAGATATACGAGGCCGGCGAGCCCTTCGAGCGAATGATCGACCACCCGTCGTGGATCGACAAAATCAAACACTTCGTCGGTGCCGAGGGCTCCTTCGACCACCACCACGGCCCGCTGTTCATCGACGAGTGNTTCGCCAACTTCCGCCAGCCCGGCGAGGCCATTGGCCTGCACTCGGGCGGCTACCCNCCNATTACGCGCAACCAGTTCCGCTACCACGGCGGGCGCTATATGTGCGGCCAGGTNAATATCCTCGTAGCGTTGACCGACATTGGCCCCGGCGACGGCGGCACCATGCTGATCCCCGGCAGCCACAAGTCCAATTTCGCGCACCCCGACCTCGACAAACACCGCATGCGCGCCGGGGGCAATACCGTCGAGGGCATCGAGGGCGCCATCGAGTGCTACATGGCCAAGGGCGATGCGCTGCTCTTCGTCGATGGGCTCTCGCACGGCTCGGCCCGGCGCAAAAACGAGGGCACCCGCCGCATTTTTGTCTATCGCTACGGCCCCTCCTGGGGCAACTTCCGCCACGGCTATCACCCCTCTGACGAACTGCTGGCCCGGCTGACCCCCGAGCGCCGACAGATCGTCTGGCCGCAACTGCCGCGCCCAGAGGGTCCGCAGAAAAAAACGGATTGACAGGAATTGGGATTCGGGGGAATCATATCAGCACTCTTCCCCCACTAAAAAAAGAGCGGACACCACCAAAGTATCGCAGGGCTCTTCGCGGGTCTCACCGTAGCGGTATCATCGTCTGATTTCACATCCTGTGAAATCGGGCGTCGCACCCTCGGAGTGGCGCAGGATTGCGNCACGAGAATGAGCGGAGGNGAGTCCCGCGAACAGCTCGTCCGCACGGAGCTAGACGCTCCAGAAAGGCCTCTNCATGAAGGGCATCATCCTCGCCGGTGGCTCCGCCACCCGCCTCTACCCGCTCAATATCTCGATGTCGAAGCAGATCCTGCCGGTCTTCGACAAACCGATGATCTACTATCCGCTCTCCGTGCTGATGNTAGCCGAAATCCGCGAGATCCTGATCATCTCCAGTCCCGACCACATCGATCTCTACCGCCAGCTCTTCGGCGACGGCAGCCGCCTCGGGCTCGATATCCAGTACGCGGTCCAGCCCACGCCCGGCGGCGTGGCGCAGGCCTTCGTCGTCGGTGCCGACTTCGCCGGCACCGACCCCTGCGCGCTGATCTTCGGCGACAATTTCCTCTACGGCCACGGCCTCACCGATATCCTTTTGCGCGCCGGCCAGCTCACCGAGGGCGGCCTGGTCTTCGCCTACTACGTGCAGGATCCCGAGCGCTACGGCGTCGTCGAGTTCGACGGAGACCGCAACGCCATAGGCATCGAGGAAAAGCCGCAAAACCCCAGGTCCAATTACGCGATCATCGGCCTCTACTTCTACGACGGCGAGGTCGTCGAGATCACCCGCGGCCTCAAGCCCTCGGCCCGCGGCGAACTGGAGATCACCGATGTCAACAANGAATACCTGCGCCGCAAGCAACTCAAGGTCGAGGTGTTGGGCCGCGGCTTCGCCTGGCTCGACACCGGCACCCACGAGAGCCTTTTGGAAGCCAGCGACTTCGTCCAAACCATCGAGCACCGCCAGGGGCTCAAAGTCGGCTGTATCGAGGAAATCGCCTATCGCAAAAACTGGATCGGCGCGGAAGAGGTGCTCAAAATCGCCAGCTACTCCAAAGACAACGCCTACTGTCTGTATCTGAANCAATTGGTGGAACAGCCGGGGCCGGCACTATAGGGATAAAATCGCGCACTCGTTCTGGATAAAGGCGGGCATCGCCTCGGCGCTGGTCCCGCCGCCGTGGCGACGCTATCGGCCGGCACCAGCGCAANCGCGAAAGAGGCGANGAGCAGCGANGAGTTTTTGNCGGTCTTCAGCGCCTCCATACCCAAGCGCCGCGCGAATCGACGACCCTAGGCGCCACGCCGATAGCGGACAAACTCGTATCCCTCGTGGTCGCGCCGCGCCGCCACCTCCCAGTCGCCCTCATCGAATTCGGGAAAGCGGGTATCGCCCGTGAAATTTCCCTTGATATAGGATATATACATC
>PBOD01000009.1 GCA_002724215.1 Gemmatimonadota bacterium
ACCAGGGCGACGACCAGCCAGGAGATAATCACCAGCATCGAGGTGAAGGGCGACTGGCCCGAGAGCATCAGGTGCAGGATCATGCCGATCAGGTGGACGGCCAGCCCCAGCCCCAGGCTCTTGCGTCCGGGGGCGTCCCAGCCGTGCTTGCGCAGCAGGAACTGCCCCTGGAATAAGAGCGCACCGGCCAGGTAGAGCGCCAGGGCGATGCCGAGGGTTATGGCGCAGGCGGTGGTCAAGATTCGTCCTCCTCGGACAGGTCGCCGAGCTGGAAGAGCCGGCGCACGGTGTCGAGACGGACATAGCCCTCGTCGTCATTGGCGAATTCGCGGATCTGCACCAGTGGTTCGTGCAGCAGCTTGTTGGCGTAGGCGCGGAGGATACTCTCGACCAATTCGCGGTCGGCGGCGGACAGCTGCCCGAGCCTGGCGGTCCAGCGCGCCAGCTCGCGCTCCTGCAGGTGGGCAGCGCGCTGGCGCAAATCGCGGATCAGCGGGCCGGTGCCCAGCGCGTTGAACCAGTGCAGAAAGAGCTTGAGTTCGTCGTCGATAATCGCCTGCACGCGGCGGATTTCGCCCTCGCGCTCCTGGCGGTTGGCGGCGACGACCTGTTCGAGGTCGTCGATGTCGAAGAGAAAGACATTGTCGATAGTGCGCGCCTGCGGGTCGATATCGCGCGGCACCGCAATATCGATGAGGAAGAGCGGGCGTCCGCGCCGCTGGTGCATAGCGGTGCGCAACTCGGCGTGGCCGATGACGGGATCGGTGGCGGCGGTCGAGGTGATGACGATATCGACCGCTGCCAGCTGCTCGGTCAGCGCCGCGAAGGGCACGGCTTCGCCCCCAAAGCGCGCGGCCAGTTCCTCGGCGCGCGCCTGGGTGCGGTTGGTCACCCGCAATTGAGCGACGCCGGCGTCGATCAGGTACTGGGCGGTGAGCTCGCCCATTTCGCCGGCGCCGACCAATAGCGCGCGGCAGCTCTCTATATGCTCGAAGACCTGGCTGGCCAGTTCGACCGCGGCGGTGCTGATTGAGAGACGGCCGCGGCCGATGTCGGTTTCGGCGCGGGCGCGCTTGCCCACGCGTAGCGACCGCTGGAAGAGTTCGTTGAGCAGCAGGCGGGCCGAGCCGTTCTGCTGCGCGGTCTCGAGGGTCTGGCGCACCTGCGACAAAATCTGCGATTCGCCGAGCACTAGCGAGTCGATGCCGCTGGCGACGCGGAAGAGATGGATGGCGGCCTCGGAATCGCTAAGCTGGTAGAAGTGGGAATCGAGGGTCGCGACATCGACGCCCTGGTTTTCGGCGAGGAAGCGTCGCGCCTCGTCGAGGCCGGTGTCGCCGTCGGCGGCGAGGTAGAGCTCGGAGCGGTTGCAGGTGGAGAGGATTGCTGCCTCGCTCAGCTCGTAGTCGCGGACCAGGCGCATAAGGGCCGACGGCTGGTCGTTCTCGGGGAAGGCCAGGCGTTCGCGAATTTCCACCGGCGCGGTGCGGTGATTGAGTCCGAGAGTTAGTATGCGCACCCGTCAAATGTACGCAAATAGCGGCGGAATACAACGCGTTCGCGCGGAGACCGGCCATAGAACCGCCCTGCGCAGCAGAGGGCTGCCACATGTGTAGCGATCCGCACAAGGCGCCGCCACAGGCCGGTGAAACCCCGTCGGTCTCCGCCACATCTAAGAGGCGGACTTCCAGAGATGGATATGCTATGATTCGATTATACGCGATTGCCGCCCTGGCGCTATGGGGCGCGGCCACCGACGCCGACGCCGGTGCCTGGACACTGCCGCGGGGTGAGTTTTGGGGCAAGCTCACCTATTTTCGCCACAGTACCGAGGAGTGGTACCTGGGCAAGGGGCGCTTCGGGATGCCGGGGGCCAGGGTGCGATACAACCTCACGTGCAAACTGATGCTGATCGGCAAATGTGAAATACTGCGCGGTGATCCAGCCGTCGTCTTCGGCGGGATCAAAGCCGATAGCAAGCGCGTTACCTATATAATGCCCGTTGCGCTCTACGCCATAGACGACCGCAGTGCCGTCGAAGCCGCCCTGCGCATCTCGCTCAATGGCCGCAATTATCCCGCCGGGCGACAGTGGGTTGTGGGCGTATCGACGGCGCTGGGCGGGGGTTGAAACGGCTGTACTGCGATTCGGGCAAGCGCTGGTCGCCCGCGCGGTCGTTGGCTAGCGGCCCAGNTGCTGCAGCCGCTCTTCGATGTTGGCGGCCATATCCGGGCGNTGGCGGATGACTTCGTCGAGGTGNGGGCGGGCTNTGGTCATCCGCCCCTGCAGTGCCAGCGCCATTCCCAGATTGAAATGGGCCTGGACGAAACCGGGCGTGCGTTGCAGTGCTTGCTCGAATTGCGCGATCGCGCGGTCGAGTTGTTTGTCCTGCGCCAGCGCGATGCCGAAGTTGACCCGCGCCTCGGCGTAGTCGGGTTTGTGGCGCAGCGCTTGCTCGAAGTGCGGGAAGGCGGTGGCCCTTTGCCCCGAGCGCAGGTAGAACATCGCCAGGGTGTGGTGGGTGTCCCAGTCGGCCGGGTCGGCGGCGAGGAGCATTTTGTAGCCATCTATTTCTTGCTCTANCNACTTGCGGTAGAAATCTCGCTTGAGTCGGGGCAGGTCCGCTGCGCGGCGGGGCAAAACCTGCAGGGTCAAATCGCCCATCTCGTCGGCCGAGTGCAAGCCGTAGCGCACCCTCTGGGGCGGATCGTGTGGGTTGCGCGGGTTCTGCGCGGAGTTGTCGTAGGTGTACTCCATCACCAGCGTCGAGCCGGCGGGCAAGAAGACCGGTGCGGCGAAGCGATAGTCGTCCTGCCAGTTGAAATCCCAGTCCTCGATCCAGATCAGCCACTCTTTGCCGCCGGCGGGTAATTCGGCATAGGCCCTGGTCTCGGCACCGAGGTAGTGGGCGTGGGGATAGATGGTGAGAACCTCGACATCGACGGGCAAGGTGTAGGTGTCGCGGATACGGTAGTCGGCCTCGCCCGCGGGGATATCGATATCCTTGCGGCCCAGGCGCAGCATGGCCGGTCGCCTTTTGGGCGGTGCGGCGGCGAAGTAGAGGCCGATCTGCGACTGGATGGGCTCGGGTTTGCCGGTGGGCAGCATGTGCAATTGCAACAGCAGGTCGGTGCCCGGATCGAGGCGCCAGGCCAGGCTGTCGCTGCCGGCATAGGGCGTCTTGCCCTGGGTCCAACCGAGAAAGTGGCCGTCGGCGTCCTGGGCCTCGCCAAAGCTCATGCCCGTGAAGCCCGGCTGGCCGTCGCGCCCGTCTTTTTTGCGGGCGCCGCCGGTGCGGTCGATCATCATCGTGGCGTGGTGGACGATGCGGTCGTTGCCGGGTTTGAATTCGAGTGCCCTGACATAACGGGTCGAATCGACCGGCAGCGGGATCGCGAAATTGCGGAAGACGTCGGCGCCGTCGGCGGGCAGGGTATAGGCGGCGGGCATCGGCGCGACCAGATCGGGCTGGCCGAGTTCCCAGTCGTTGGTCCACGCCGGCAGTGGCGGCAGGTCGTCGGGATTGCCCTCGAGTTCGCCACCGGCGATCCAGCGGCGGATCGCGGCAATTTGGTCCTCGGTCAAACCGCGTTCGCCAGCGAAGCGACCGTAGCCGGGTTTGGGTTTCCACGGCGGCATATAGCGGCTCTGGGTGACGTGGGCGATTTGCTCGGCGCGGGCGACGACATCGCCGTAGCTGAGCAGGTCGAAGGGTGCCGAGCCTTCGGGACGATGGCAGGGGGCGCAGTTTTGCAAGACAATGGGGGCGATATCGCGGTTGAAGGTCGGCGGCCCGTCCGGCGCTTCGCCGCCGCAGGCCAGGCAGCATGCAGCGAGCGGGATCAGCAGCGTTCTCATTGCAAGTCGGAGATAAAGCAGCCGATCGCGCGGGTGTCGCTGGTGGGCGGGGTGCGGTCGGCCAGCAGGGCCTCTATGGCGTCGGCGAGGTCGTGGCGGGTGGCGGCCGGCCGGACCTGGTCGAAAGCCGTGTAGCGATTGTCGATACGGCCCTTGTAGACGATATTGCCGCGGCGGCCGAAGACCACGGCCTCGGGGGTGACGCTGACGCTGGTGCGCTCGACCAGAATATGGTGGACATCGCGGGCTACATGGCCCTTGAGGTCGTAGTCGCGGCGGTGGGCGCGGATGGCTTCAGGACTCTCGCCGCGGTTGGGGTAGACGTGCCAGAATACGGCGCCCTGCGGCGCGAAGCGGTCGTGGAGTCGGCTGAGGGTGGGGGCGTAGCGGTTGGAGACGGGGCAGTCGGTTTGCACGAAGACCAATACGGTGGCGGTGGCGTCGCTTTCGAAGGGAGCGACGCTCTTGCCATCGAGATCGAGGCCCTGCGGCGGGAGGTCGCGGCAAGCCATCAGGAGCAATAGGGCGAGCAAGGGCATATTGAAACAATAGGGAGAATCGGAGTTGGCGACAATGCGCACTATGGCCACAGGGCGCCAGCCGCCAACTGGGCCGAAAAGCGGGCTAGGGAAAAATCTCGAGTCCGGCTGCCGTTTTTTGCTGCCATGGAATGAAACGGGCCGCTACATTGTCCAATAACTATGGCGGAGCGAGAGACTACAGATGGCGCCCGATCGATCGGGCTAGGGCCGGTGACGACCATGCTTTCCGCGTCCTCGCCCGCAGCCACCCCGGATCAGGCGCGGCTTTCTATTGACATTATTTGGTGGATATGATAGTACTATGAGTCTGAATCTGATGGATGTTTGCAAGGAGCCTTGATTGGTTGATCAAGCGGGGAATGGTCCCGTTAGGAAACACATCGATCTGGAGATCAAGGACGCGGGACTGATTTTTGACCGCGTCTGGGACGGGTTGGAGGAGGAATTCGAGCGGGAGAAGCTGTGTTTTCCGGGCGAGATTATCTGGCTCGGGGGCGCGCCCGGTGCCGGCAAGGGGACCAATACGCCCTTTATCCTGGACGCGCGGGGCATCACCGCCGAGCCAGTGGTAATCAGCGATTTGCTCAATAGCCCACGGGCGCAGGAGATCAAGGCGGCCGGAGGATTGGTCGGCGACGAGGAAGTCACGTATCTATTGTTCAACAAGCTCCTCGATCCCGAGTACGAAAAGGGCGTGATCGTCGATGGGTTTCCGCGCACCCAGGTGCAGGTCGAGTGTCTCAAGATGTTCTATGACAAGATGATCGAATTGCGCGGCGAATACCGCGAGTTTCCGCGGCCGCTGTTCCGCGCGGTGCTGCTCTTTGTAGACGAGGGGGTTGCGGTTGAGCGCCAGCTCCACCGCGGGCGCCAGGCCGAGGAAAACAACCGCAAGGTCGTGGAGTCGGGTGTTGGCGAGCTGGAGGAAATACGCAATACCGACCTCGATCCCGAGGCCGCGCGCAAGCGCTACCAGGTCTTTAAGGAGACCACCTTCGACGCGTTGCGCTCGTTGCGCGAAATCTTCCACTTCCGCTTTATCGACGCGGGCCAGCCACTCGAGGAAGTACAGGAGGAGATCGAGGAGGAATTCTCCTACCAGAGCTCGCTGGAGCTATCGCACGAGACCTTCGACCGGGTCCGTGCCATCACCCCGGCCAGCCAGTTGGTGCTCTACGCGCGGCAGGAGCTGGTCAAGCGGCTCGAAACCTACAACGAGGACTATCCCGAGCTGTTCCAGCGGGTCATCGATAAGATCAATACGAAATTCATGCCCATCGTCACCCGCTATGCGATTACCGGGCAGACGCTGGTCAACTCCGAAGATACGCTCTTCGNTGATCCGTTGGCGCTGGCGATGCTGATCGATATCTTCTCCGAGCGCGGCTACCAGGCCCTAGTTGATGTCAACCGCATCGACGTGCCCAGGCGGATCGACCCTGAGACGCACGAGATCGCCTGCGATCAGAAACGGGTCTACCGGTTCCAGGTGATGTTTGCGGCGTCGGCGATACGGCGNGGGCACGACTGAGACATCATTCGCCGGGGCTCCGNTGCGACNTGCTCGGGCGAGGGGAAGCTCTCCTCCTCTCAATGGATGGTTGCGCACTACCTGCGTGTAACCAATATCCCCGATCGAACCCATAGAGAAATAACGCGCACCGCGTGAATCATTAAAAACGCCTAGCCGTGGGTCGCGAGCGCGACGTCGAAGGTCGTGCCCGAGCCGATGACGCTTTCGACGTCGATTTTGCCGTCGTGCGCCTCGGCTATTTTTTGGGCGATGGCCAGCCCCAGCCCNGTGCCGCCTGAGGGAGAGGAGCGGCCGAACTGGCTCGTCGAGGTGCAGGGCGATGAGTTGGGAGAGGTCGGTGTCGTCCTCGACGATGAGGATTTACTCGCGCATAATATCAGCCGGGTCCGATCTGGCCGTCTTCAAGCATGGTGAGCAGTGCCGAGTCGTCGCAGTCGAGCGGGAGTTGGACCCGGCCGCGGCGGCGGCTCGACTCGTAGGTGGCGAAGATCAGTTCGGTGGCTTGTAGGGCTTTGCGGCCGGAGAGCCGAGGCTCGTCGCCACTTTGGAGACAGGCNACCAGGTCGAGCACTGAGAGCACGGTGTCGCCGCCGGGCGGGACGATATCGGCGAGATCTGCTTCTTCGATATCCTGCCACTCGGCGCCCTGGCGCAGGATGCGTATCGGCGCGCGGTCGGGNCCGCCGACTTCGATGACGCCCTCGCTGCCGACGAGTCGGTTGCGTGGGCCCTGTAGCGCGGCACCACCAGTAGCCAACAGGCCTTCGACGCCATTTCGCCAGCGGATCCACGACAGCCCGCTGGTCTCCAGCGGCACGCCGAAGACCTGGCTTTCGGCCTCGACCGCGATCTGGCCAATGACCCATTCGGCGGGCACGTCGCCATTGTAAAAAAAGAACATATCGAACCAGTGCGTGCCCCAATCGAAGAGATTGGAGCAGGTGCCCTCCAGGCGCTGGAGGTCGCCGATGGTTCCGTCGTCGAGCAGTTGCTTGGCCTTGACGAAGGTGGGGCCGAAGCGGCGCTGGTGGCAGAAGGTTATCATTACGTCGNTATCGACGCAGGCCTGGTAGAGGGCCTTGGCATCGCCCCANGTGGTGGCCATGGGCTTTTCGCAGTGGATGGCCNTGATNCCGCTTCGGGCGGCGTCCTCGACCATGGTNNGGTGCTGGCCNGTCCAGGTGCANACGCTGACCAGATCGAGGTCTTCGCCGTCGAGCATGGCGCGATAGTCGTCGTAGATATTGGCGACGGCGAAGTCCTGGGCGAAGGACTCGCGGGTNGCCTCAATGGGGTCGGCGCAGGCGGCGATAGNGACATTGTCGGCGGCNTGGTAGCCCTCGGCGTGGGCGCGGCCGCGACCGCCGCAGCCGATAAGGCCGGCTTTGTAGGTNGTCATGTTTTTGCGCTCCTTATATCATTGCGTAAGATAAGGAAACCGACGCTCAANCATCAAATGAGGATATCGCTATGTCATTGAGTACTGTCGCCCTGTTGAGCCCCGGCGATATGGGCCACGCCGTCGGCGCGGNGCTGGTCGCTAACGGGCTAGAAGTCATCACGTGCCTGGAAGGCCGCAGCGAGCGGACCAAGAGCCTCGCCGCAAAGGCGGGCATCGCGGCGGTGGGCACCTACGCCGAACTGGTGCANAGGGCGCAGATGATCATCTCGATCATGGTCCCGGCCGAGGTCGAGAAGGCCGCGGNGCAGGTCGCGGATGCGNTGCGAGAGACCGGTGNCGAGATCGTCTACGTCGATTGCAACGCAGTGGCGCCGNAGACGGCTAAGCGGGTGGCNGCCACTATCGCGGCGGCGGGGAGCCGGGCGGTGGACGCGGGGATTATCGGCGGGCCACCGGGCAAGGACGCTAGCGGCACGCGCTTTTACTGTGCGGGGGCGCACGTGGCGGAATTTGTGCGCCTCAACGACTACGGGCTCGATGTTCGCGCGATCGGCACCGAGATCGGCCAGGCCTCCGGCCTCAAGATGTGCTATGCGGCGCTGACCAAGGGCACGATGGCGCTGGCGTTGGAACTGATGGTCGCCGCCGAGCGCATGGGCTTGTTGGGGGCGCTGGTAGCCGAGTGGGAATTGAGCCAGGCCGCGCGCTATGCGGGTTTGCAACAGAGCCTGCCGTCGGTGCCGACCAAGGCGCGGCGCTGGGTCGGCGAGATGGAGGAGATTGCGCAGACCTTCGCCGACGCGGGGCTGACGCCGCAGATTTTCGCCGGGGCGGCGGAGATGTATCGCTGGGTTGGGGCGTCGGCGTTGGCCGATGAAACGCCGGAAAATTACGACCGCGACCGCACGTTGCGCCAGGTTATCGAAATTCTGGCGCGAAAGTAGTGATTGCTGTCACGCNGCTGCGTANGGTNTCCGTGCGGCAGGCAGGGATGATGAGACCATCTATGGGACATCTTTTTCTTTTGNTAGTGTTTTCTTCTTTATGCTCTNTTNCAGTGAGATTCATCCAAGCAGATACTCTTTCNGGTCATCACTATAGCTGGCTCGAAGGGGCGGCTATCGGTCANGACTTTGGGCGCAATCCNTGGTCGCGCGATGGCACGGAGGGTTTTGCCGGGGCCAGGGGCCGCGCCCATTTGCGCGCGGCGCTGGCGCGGGCGGTGGTGGCGGGGGAGACGGCGATGAGTTTCGATTTTGCCTTTGACCTGCGCAGCATTGTCGAGCTTGAAGGTGCCGTTGGACTGGANGACTATGCGCTGGCGGCCGTAGCGGCCTTTTTGNCCGAGATCGAAAAGGCCGATGCGGCGGCGCGGCTGCGGGGGCGCTTTTTTCGCGCCGACGTGGTGCTATTCGACTTTCGGCTTGCCGATGGTGAGGTCGTCGACGAGCGGGTACGGGGCGAGTACCCGGTGCTCTTTACCAACGGGCTTGAGCGGCGCGCGATATTTGCCGCGCTCAAGCNGGCGCTGGCCCTGCTCGGCCAACATCCCCTGATTGCGCTCAATCTGATGAACGAGCCNGAATTTCTAGCACTGCCGGTGGCTAAGGCCATCGCTCGCATCGAGAGCGGCCAGTGGGCGGATATTGGCTTTGCGGCCGCGGGCAAGGTGGTGGCGCGGGGCGCGGCCGCAGTGCCGCTGCTGGCGACACTGGGCGATGATGCGCATGTGCGGGTGGTGGGTAGCAAACGTGCGCGGAAGCTGGCGCTTTCGCCACTGAGTGTAGAGCAGGTCGATGCGTTCCTGCTCGATCTGCGTGCGGCCATCGCCGAGGTGGCGCCGNGGGCGCGNGTCACCGTCGGGTGGGCGGANGATCACAGCGCGTTGGAGAATACGCTGCGTCTGGAGGAGCGGGCCGGGGCGGTGGTGACCGAAGTGATCAGCTTCCACGTCTACGAGGTGCCGGTCAATCNCTGGCATCCGCTGCGCTTGGCGCGCGGCGACTTCGCGGCGGTGGGTTTGGGCGGGCGCGAGATTCGCATTACGGAGTGGGGATTGGGTGGCCTAGAAGATGAGGCGGCTATCGAGACGGCGATAGGAGAGGCGTTTGCGCGGAGCGCGGCGGCGGGTCTGGACGGAGTGTTGTTCTGGTGGGACGCCGACCACGCCTTCGACCACGGTGCCTATCGCCGGGCGCTGCTTGCAGACCGCGAGCGCGTGGTGACGCTGGTGACGGGTGCGTCGGCGGCGGGGGAGGTCGAGGCAATGGAGAGTTTTCCCAATCCCTTTAACGGGCGGGTGANGCTCCCCTATGAAGTCACGACTGGGGGACAGGTTGCGCTAAGGGTCTACAATGCAGCCGGGCAAAGAGTACGCGAGCTCTATCACGGCTATCGGCCACCGGGGCGCTATCGGGCGATGTGGGACGGGTGCGACGATCGGGGCGCCGAGTTGGCTAGCGGGGTCTATCTGTGGGAATTGCGCGTCGGTGGTGCGGCGGTGCGGCGGACGCTGACACTGATTCGCTGACGGNATTTACTTCCACTGCAGATTGCGAAACGCTGGATCCGCGCCTTGCCACTCCGCCCCCAACTCAACCACTATCGGCTCTCCGTCGATTGGTTGTTGCAAGCGCTCCCTGGGGCCAAGTCGCAATGTCCTAATTGCCGTCCAATCTTCNATCGCCTCGCCCGCTGCATTGCAAAAGTCGGCTCCAGACAGCACCACGTATTGCCACTCCGGACCGCCTTTGAGCGCTATCTCCGCCGCATAATCATCCAGGCCCACCACCAGTTTGTTCGGCTGCTCACAGCGCACCTCCAGCGCCAGCTTCGCCCCTTCGGGTGCCNCCCACTGCGGGTCGTAGACTTTGTGCGTTGTCCGTGGCCATTCGCCCGGATGGTACGCGAACCATTCCTTCTCCCAAGTGCCAGTGAAGGTCTCGATCATTGGCGAAGGTTTGGGCATTGCCGCGACCCCCGCCGCCCTGAGTTTCCCGGCGCTGACCAGATGCACCAGCGACGATAGATTGAATTTCGTCGCAGTGTACGACCGGTAATAATATCCCGCACCGGTGACGGGTGTGGCGAGCGGGTAGACCACGTTGGCGTAGACCCAAAGCGGCTTCTCGGTATTCGACACCGGCAACGCGGCCGTCCAGACATCGNCCTGCCTCGTCGNCGCCGCATGGTGCCAAAATCGGTTCATCGTATTGTCCCTATCGTCTGGCTGGCNATTCATCTGCCCCTGCTGCGNGTAGTACACGTCGATGTCCAGGATGGGTTTAGAGGTGTCCGGCGTGATGGCGATGGAGGGNATCCCGTCTGTNGTTGTCAGCGCCAGCTCGGTTTGCGGCGTTTGCGGAAAGGCNAATGTCCCCTTTAGGTGCTGATCCAGCCATAGCTGGGTGGCGACCTCGTATTCGGCCGTGTCCTGGTGATTGTGGTGCGCCGAAGTGGTGATTCGCCAGTCTGCCGTTTGGATTTCATCGACTGCTGCCGGCAGATCGTCGATCCGACCGTGGAAGTCGTTGGCCGGACTAAGAAAAATGATCGGGCAGCAGACGCGCTGCAAATAGGCGTTATCGCGAATAGCGGTCCTGGACGGTGCGTCGTCTCCATCGCGATCGCTGATACCTCCGCACGAGGGCGCGGCGGCTTTGATGCGGTCGTCGGTGCCGGCCGCCATTACCGTCAACTTGCCCCCCATCGAGTGACCGTAGACACCGAGCCTGTCGCCATCGACCTCCGCCTGCCGCTCCAGGAAGGTCAGCGCCCGGCGAGCGCCGACGGTACAGAGGAACCAATTGCTGTTGCGGGGAGAGTCCACGTCGTCGAGCGTCCACGCCGCGGGGGCGAGATCGACCCAATTGGAATTCCTCTGGTTGCGGTTGGGGTGGTGATACGCGTCGAGTGCACCCCAGTCGGTGATGACTTTGTACTGGGGATCATCGGTCTGGCCCGCCCAAAACAGTTTTACCTCAGCGGGCGTTACCCGATATCCAGGCGCGTCGATGCGCCCTCCCCAGGAGATGGAAATTGTGGCGTAGCCGCGCCTGGCATTGGTCAGGCAAGCGTTGTAATGGGCGTATTGCCCCCCGCCGTGAATTTGCACCAGGCCGGGAAGGTGCGCAGCGCCTTTGGGATATCCATACACGGCGGCCATCATGGCTTTGCGGCCTTTGAATACGCCGATGCGGTAGCGCAGGACCTTCAGGACGACGCCGTCCTCTTCCCATGCGCTGAGGATTTCGATATCGAGTGGCTCGGCCCGTGGATCAAAGCCCGCCCACGTTTCCTCAAAATCCTGCGGCGCAATCCCGGTGCTCAAAGGCGGCAGGGTTTCTGGGGAGGCGTTGTGTGAACTCATAGACGCAATACTTCTCCAGCATCAGCGGCGGCTGCGGCACTGCATCTACTCGTCCCAAGCGAAGACGACTTTTCCCGTCTCGCCCGAGTCGAAGAGTGCAAAAGCCTCGACCGCCTCCGCGATCTTGAAACGGTGCGTGATAATTCCCTCCAGCGGCACGGAGTGACTGCGCAGGAAGTCGATCGCCGCGTAGTACGATGCTATCGTAAAGACCGAGTTGCCGCGGATGGTCAGGTCTTTTGCGATAATATCGCCGGAGCTGAAGGCGATGTCCGGCTCCGGTCCGCCGCCGACGTAGACGACGGTCGCGGCGCGGTGGGCGACCTGGGTCGCCTGGCGGCGGGCTACGGCGCTGCCCGAACACTCCAGCACGCCGCCGACGCCCTGGCCACCGGTGATGTCCGCGATGGCGGCGAGCGGGTCGTCGCGGCTGGCGTCAATGACCAGGCCTCCGCCTACTTTCCGCGCCAGTTCGATGCGATAGGGGTGCGTGTCGATGCCGATGCCGCGATAGCCCATACTCATGCCCAGCAACAGGCCGGACAGGCCGACCGGCCCCAGGCCGAAGACCACCAGCGCGTCGCCGACGTGCGCCGGGATTTTGCGCAGCGCGGCGAAAGAAGTGCCGGCGGTACAGGCCAGCTGTGTCGCGACCTCGAAGGAGATATCATCGGGCAGGGGCAGGCAATAGCGGGCATCGGTCAGCATGAAGTCGGCGTGCGAGCCATCCTGGGTGCGGCCGAAGGCACCGCTGCCCTCGTCGCAGAAGGCCGCGTTACCCGAGCGGCAATCCATGCAGTGGCCGCAGCCGAGTCTGTGGTAGACGCAGACCCGGTCGCCTACTTGCGGATGCTCGACACCGGGACCTACGGCTGCGACGACGCCGGTGGGCTCGTGGCCGGAGATCATGCCGTTGCGGCTTTGCGCCCATTCGCGGCTGCTGTGGTATTTGTGCAGGTCGCTACCGCAAAGGCCGGCGATGGTGGATTGGATCACGACCTGTCCGGGGCCGGGCTCCGGCTGGGAGAAATCGCGAATTTCGACCCGGCTCTCGCCGAGGTAGACGACACCTTGCATATCTCGCCTCCGTTTTGAAGAGACATTGCGTCCTGGCGGCGCGGGCGTCAAGTCTCGGTGGCGGCGAAACGGCCATGGACGGGCGGAGCAGCGGTCGCGAGCTTCTCGACCTCCAGGGCCACCTCGCCCGCGTCGCCGAACTCGACGCCATTGCCCATCAGGTTGGGCAGTACCCAGTTGAGGGGGCAAACGCGGTCGGCGGCGGGCCGAGAAAGGTCTTGACGCGTGGTTTTTTGTTGCGGTCTATATTGAAATATTCATCGGGGTCAAATTATGAACGACAAGGCTAAATCACAGGTCGTTTGGGAGCAACGGCAGGTCTCGTTTCGCCCTGCGCGAAACGCAGTGCGAGACCTAGCCGGCGTGGGGCATAGGAGCGTGCTGGCGGCGCCAGTGCAGGTGATGGGTTTCTTGCGTGGGGCAATGGGCGATGTATGAGCTCGGCCGGGGCAAGTGGGTCTTCGTCGATTGGACGGGTATCGATCCAGGCTACGGCGTCGCCGGCGATGGCTCGGGCGCGGCTGGTGTGTATCTGCCGCGCGGCGTCGAGCTGAAGGTCGGTGCGCCGGTCGTCGAGCGCGAGCGGGTCATCGGCCTCGACTGTCCCTGGGAATCGGGCGAGACGGCCTACGCGACCTTTATGGAGGACGAGGGCCTGTACCGCTGCTGGTACGAGCACGGCGGCGGTTTGGGCTACGCCGAGTCGGACGACGGGATGACCTGGCGCAAGCCCGCGCTCGGCGCGACCGCCACCAACCTGCTGTCGTTCCACTACCACGGGGCCAGCGTCTTCAAAGATCCGACTGCGTCGGCGGCGGAGCGCTACAAGATGGTGGGGTGCGTGTGGCGCGATGGCGAGCGCTGGGTACCCGGCGCGGTCTCGCCCGATGGTCTGCAGTGGACGCCGTTGCCCGACCCGATTCTGCCCGACCAGAATGCCGACACGCAGAACATCGGTCTCTACGATGAGGTGCTGGGCCAGTACGTGCTCTACACCCGCCAGCGCGATTCCAGCACGGCCCGCCGCGGGGTCAACCGGGCGGCGACGGCGGATTTTAGCCGCTTTCCGCCCTCCGTGCCGGTGCTGGTGAACGACCCGAGCGATCCCCCCGACTGGGATCTCTACTGCAATGGCTACGCGCGCTGGCCGGGTGCGGTCGATGCCCATCTGATGCGGCTCTCGGTCTACAAGCGGATTGCCGATGTGGTCGAGGTGCACCTGGCCACCAGCCGCGACGGCCACAGCTGGCACCGGCCGGAAGGCCACATGGCGTGGATCGGCGCCGCGCGGCAGGGGCTGCCCTGGCAGCAGATCTACGCCTGCGCGGGGATCCTGCCGACCGCTGCTGGCGAGTGGTCGACCTATATCGGCGTCACGCCGCGGGGGCACAACGATCTGGACGGCGAGGATACAACTCGTTCGGGGATCGCGGTCGCCAGGGTGCGCGAAGACGGCTTTGCGCATCTAGCGAGCGAAGGGCATGGCGAGTTCTGGACCGTGCCTTTCGAGCTGCAAGCGACCGAGATCCGGGTCAATTACCGCGCGCGTTTTGCCGGTTTTGTCCGCTGTGAGATCGAGGCGACGGCGCGGGCCGAAGCAGACGAGGCCGAGCGGGCCGCAGCGCAGGCCGCGATCGCGGGTTTCGCGCTGGAGGACTGCGACGGGCTGACGGGCGATGAGATAAACGGCGTGTTGCGCTGGCGGGGCGGGGCGGATCTGAGCGGGTTGCGGGGGCGGATGGTGCGATTGCGATTTCAGTTGTACCGGGCGGATCTGTATTCGCTGCGGTTTGGCTATTTACAATAAGGAGCGGTTTATGGCGATTACTGATGCCCTGCCCGATATGGAAAGGGAAATCGAGTTTTTTCCGGTCGAAAACAAAAACCCGCAGACGCTGACCCGGGATCAGATCGATCAGTTCAACGAGCGGGGCTATGTCTGCCCGCTCGACATCTTCACACCCGAAGAGACGGAGGCCAACCGGCGTTACTTCGACGAGTTGATCGAACGGGCCAAGGCGGCGGGTCACAACAGCTATTCGATCAACGGCTGGCACCGACACTGCCGGGGAATCTACGACCTGCTACACGACGAGCGAATCCTCGACTGTGTCGAGGATCTGGTCGGACCCAATCTGGTCAGCGTAATGACGCATTATTTTTCCAAAGACCCGGGTGACCAAAAGCAGGTCAGTTGGCACCAGGACGCCAGCTACTGGCCGCTGACGCCGAGCAAGGTGGTGACGGTATGGCTGGCCATCGACGACGTGGATATGGATAACGGGCCGATGACGGTGATCCCGGGATCGCACCTGCACGGGCAGATTCCCTTTGAGCACAGCACCGAGCAAGAGCGCAACGTACTGGGGCAGAGCGTGCGCGATCCACTGCGGTGGGGCGGCGAGCCGGTGCCCTTTACCATGCGGGCGGGGCAGATTTCGCTGCATACCGATCTGTTGCTGCACGGCTCCGAGCCGAACCGCTCCGCGCGGCGGCGCTGCGGGCTGACGCTGCGCTACATGCCGCCGGAGGTGCGGACGCGCGAGGGGCGGTGGGCCAATGGGTATATCTGCCGGGGTGAGGACCCGGACGGGTACTGGGTGGGGTTGCCGGTGCCGGAAGGGGATCAAGTGCCGGACAAGTAGCGCAGGCGCAGGCTGCGCAGATTTGGCCGCCCTATTCCCCTGTCAGCTTTGCAGGCCAGGACGGCTCGCGGGTGCCAATTCGCGCAGCACGTCGACTGCCAGCACCACATCCTCCCGCTGGCAGTCGAATTGCCCCACCTGGAAGCGGATGACAAACTGCCCCTCGTGCACCGTATGGGTCAAAAAGATCCGGCCGTCGTCGTTGACCGCCTGGAGCAGGCGTTCAGTGGCAGTGCTGGCATTTTCGCCCTCCGGCGCGTACTGGAACGTGAAGAGCGCTAAATGGCAATTCGTCGTCAGGCGAAAGCCGTCCAGCATGGCGATGGCGGCGGCGGCCTCCTCGGCCCAGGCGATGTGGTTGCGGATGCGGCGACGGAGGTCTGCCAGACCGTGCGCCCGCAGCAGGAACCAGAGCTTGAGGGCGCGGAATCGGCGCCCCAGGGGAATCGTCCACTCGCTGTAATTGATGGTCTCGCTCTGACCCAGAGTCTGGAGATAATCCGGACGGATGCCGAGGGTGCGGACCTGCGGCTCCGGGTCGGCGAGAAACTGGATCGAACAGTCGAAATGCGCGCCGAGCCACTTGTGGGGATTAAAGACAATACTATCGGCCGCGTCGACACCTTGCCATAGCTCGCGCAATTCGGGGCAGATCATCGCAGACCCGGCCCACGCGGCGTCGATGTGGACGTAGAGATCGTGNTCACGCGCCACTGCGATGGCTTGGCGCACCCGGTNCGAAGCTCCAATCGACGTGCCCCCGATACAAAGGAAGACGCCGGCCGGGAGGAAGCCCGCCGCGCGATCGGTCTCGATGGCCTGGCGCAGCGCCTGCGCATCGAGGGCCCAGGAACTGTCGGTCGGGACTTTGACGAGATGTTGCTGGCCGATGCCGGCGATGCGGACCGCCTTGTCGATCGACGAGTGGGTCTCCGGCGAGGCGTAGACCCGCAGCTGCCGTTCCCCCGCGATGCCAGAATCGATGCCGCGCCAGCCGAGGGCGCGCTCTCGCATCGTCAGTGCGGCACAGACGTTTGCCGACGTTGCCGACTCCTGGATCACCCCTTGGAACCCTTCCGGCAGGCCGAGCGCCTGACGCATCCAGTCGACCATTCGCGTCTCGATCTCCGTGGCCGCGGGCGANGTTTGCCAGAGCATGCACTGGGCCGCCATGACCGCGGTCAGGTTCTCGGCGATCATCGAAACGGGCGCCGCGTTGGCGCTGAAGTAGGCAAAAAAACGCGGGTGTTGCCAGTGCGTCATGCCGTCTGGCNCGATGCGCTCGAANTCTGCGAAGATCGTCTCCATCGCCACNGGCTCTTCCGGTGGCGCGGCAGGTAGCAGCGCTGCGATCGCACCGGGCGCGGTCTGCGCCCGAACAGGGCGTTGGGCGAGCGTGGAGAGGTATTCTGCACCCCAGCGCGCCGCTCGCTCGGCCCATAGAAAGTAGTCTTCTCGCTTCATAAGACGGTGTGCACACCTCGGCTGCTGCCAACGATNATTGCCATGTGCAAGCGGACGATTTTTTCGCCCGACGGATTCGCCGTGCCCGTCCCGCATATAGCGGGATGGCNAAGGGGCCAAGGGGCTGCAGCTGGGCANGTCGCGTTACAAGATGCGAGAATCTTGCGCATGNCAATTTTCACCCGACAGGCGCTCATCGTACTCACTGTCAGGCNAGGGCGGCGAAGATCAGATCGATCAATTCGGGATTGGCTCCCGCGCCGCCGCGGATGCCGAAGGGGTCCGGGTTTTGTACTATGACGAGTTCCTGGCCGGGGAATACCGCGGCGTAGTGGCCGCCAGCGCCCCAGGAGTGGAAGGCGTCGCGCGGAAGGTCTGGCCAGATTCTACCTTCTGAATTACTCCAGAAACCATTGCCGTAGAGCCAGTCCGTTTCGGGGCAGTGTTCCTTGATCTGCGGGGCGACTTGCGTCGATTCGCGCAGCCAGGCTTCCGGCACGATCTGNCGGTCGCCCCAGCGGCCGTAGTTGCACCAGAGCCAGCCGGCGCGGGCCAGGTCGAGGGCGGTGGTGTATACGCGGGTGCCGTAGCCGTAGATATGCTGGCGGGCTCGTGGGTGCAGGTCCATGGCGTCGGAGCTGTAGGCCCAGGCAGCGCCGATGGGGTCGGCGAGTTTGTCGCGGAATAGTTGCATGCAGCCCTTTGAGCTCTCGGGGTCGGCGGCGTCGTAGTAACCGTAGAGGTGAGCAAGGGCGTGCGAAAGCACGTTTTTGCCCCAGCTNTGGTAGTGGAAGACCGTGCCGGGCTCCTCGCCGGGTTTCATATAGCCCGAGGTATTGGAGGTGAGGTGGCGGAAGGTGAGATGGCGGTCCTTGGCGAAGGCATAGCGGCCGTCCTTAGGGCCGGTGCCTTCGGGCACGTCCATGAAGTCGGGCCAGTAGTCGTAGACCTCGGCATCTACCGACGGCAGTTTGCCCTCGGCCACGGCGATGCNGAGCGCATTGGACAGCATGGATTTCCAGGTCGAGGCGGTGCCGCGTTTTTCGGCTGGGTCGATATTGTGGTTCCATTCGGCGACGAGTCGGCCGCCTTTGACCAGGGCGCAGCGGTAGCCNCGGTCTGCAACGCGTTGGTCGAGCCAGGTTTTGGCCGCGTCGAGGCGGTCGGGGTCGAAGCCGGCTGCTTCGGGGGTGGCGGTGTCCCAGGTCGTGGTGGGGAAGGTCGTGGCGGTCATGGGACTCTCCGTTGGCTAAGTTAATCGCACAGGACAATTTAAGCGCTGCCGGGCGCTCGGGTATAGGTATAACGCCGCCGAGCTAGTAGGCCACGCTGACCACGCCCTGACGCCGGGACGTACCGGCGTCGGCCTCGACTTCGACCTGGTACAAATAGACCNCCGNCGGCACGGTGAAGCCGGNCTGGTCGCGGCCGTCCCAGACGCGCCAGTGGTCGAAGGTTNCGACGAGCAAGCGGTCGGGTAGCAGTTCAAAACCGGGGAGGACTTCTTCTTCCTCGGACTGGGCGAAGGGCGGCGAGACGAGGATTATCAGCAGTGTAAGTAATCGCTGCAAATATTTTTCTAACGGAGAAATCCCTAAAGATCAGGGGAGAGATCAGCGAGTAAAACCGGCAGCTCTCATGAATTGTATAATATATACATTTTGCCTGATTAAGGGGGAGTTTCACAGCGCGCTGATTGACACTCTCCGAGGCTGGCGCTACTTTGGGCGGCATGGGGACATACCAGGGCAGCCAGGCCAAAATGAGCGCGCTCCNCGNCTGTGCNCAGCGCGTGCGNGCCNGNGNGTCGGTGGTCGGTCNACTCGGCCGGCAGTTGNGGNCNGANTGCTGGAGATCGATTTGATCGCCGCCGGTCGGNTCNGGACCGCCGCGNCGATGGGCTGTGTNACTGCGGNCGAGCAGGAACCNCTGGGNGNGNTGTNNCGCANGTTGGGTCTGGNGCGCTAGGGGNGGGGATGGCTGAGGCGCTGCCCGAAGTATTCTGCGCCCGNCTNCGAGAGATCCTGCCGCCGGACCGCTNCCAGGCNTGCTGGCNGAGCTTTGCTGCCGCGTCGCCGACGGCCTTCCGCGCCAATGGNCTCAAGATTAGNGCAGATGCCTTGCGCGCCGAGTTGCAGGATGCGGGTTTTACGCCGGAGCCCCTGCCCTGGAAATCCGACGCTTTTTTAGTCCCTCCTGCACAACGTCGNGCCCTCACCGAATCCGCCGCCTACGCCGCCGGCCGGCTCTATATACAGAATGCCTCCAGCATGGTGCCGCCGCTATTACTGGACCCACAGCCCGACGAGTGGATCTTAGACCTGGCGGCGGCGCCGGGCAGCAAGACGATCCAAATAGCGGAAATGATGGGCAACGAGGGTAGGATTTCAGCGGTGGAGTCGGTGCGCGGGCGGTTCTTTCGGTTGCGGGACAATTTAAAGAAACACGGGGTCGCGAATGTCCAGACCTATCTCAAGGACGGCGCACGGGTCTGGCGCCAGTGCCCTGAGCAGTTCGATCGCGTGCTGCTCGATGCGCCGTGCTCGTCGGAGGGGCAATTCCGCGCCGATGCGCCGCAGACCTGGGCCTACTGGAGCGAGAAGAAGATCGCCGAGATGAATCGCAAGCAGCGCAAGCTGCTCTACTCGGCGGTGCAGTGCCTCAAGCCAGGTGGCACACTGGTGTACTCGACTTGCACTTTCGCACCGGAGGAAAACGAGGCGGTCGTCGACCGGGCGCTCGGGCAATTCGGCGNCGCGCTGGACGTGGAGGATATCGAACTATCATTCNACAATGCCGAGCCGGGATTGNCACAGTGGCGGGGCAAGGCATTTGACGGGCGGTTGCGGCGGGCGCGGCGGATTGTGCCGCAGGGCGCGATGGAGGGNTTTTTCGTCTGCCGCTTGCGGAAGATTTAGGAGGCGTCGGTTGCGTTGCGGCTCTGTAGGGCGTAGATGGCCGAGCGCAACTCGCTCAGGGGCGGATCCATAAAGTGCAGGTGCAAAAGGCCGTCGCGATCGGCTTCAGTGTCCTTGACATCGACGACGATGGAGGTGACCGGTGAGAGCAAGATATCGGTGTCGGCGGACCAGAACTCGACCATATCGCCACGCGCTACCGCCAGATCGGCCGTCAGCGCCGCGCCGCCCTCGCTGATATCCTGCAAGCGACCGCTGATNGGCTCGACCTCGATGAAGACGTCTTCGCCGTCTTCTTCCGCAACCATTGCGCCCTGCAGTTTTTTTGCGACCCAGATCCGCATGTCGGTTTCGATGCGCACGTTGGCGCGTGGGGTTAGCTCGTNGGTGCCCATTTTTTCGAGCTTGGTCTGGATGCGGCGGATCAANTGGATCTCGCGCTGGCGGNGGTTGATGCGCTTTTCGAGGTTGCTAAGGANGTATTCGCGGCCGGTGTCCGATTCGAGCAGATCGCTGCTCATATTGGCCGGGACATTACCGGCGATCCGGGCCAGGAGCTTGGTCTCAGTCCCTTGGAAGCCGTGGGCGGTGGCCTGGTAGTGAAAATTCTCCCTTGACTCGGCGCCTGTCGCGCGCTGTTTGCGGGGCTGATTGCGCCTGGATGCCGCGCTGAAAAGCTTGAAGAGGATATAGAGGACTAGCGATATCGAGACGATGGCGGTGAGAAAGGTCACCAGCGGACCGAGGTCGGAAGAGGACTGGAAGCTGGGGACGGCGAGGGCAGGGCNGGCGCCGAAGACCAGCAGGATGGCGATATGGGAGCGTCGCACGGGCATGAGGGGAGAGCATCTCCTGCGCGGTGACAAGTGCTTTAGTACCAATACGTTAATATATTTCGGTAGCCGAAACAAGAAGTTTAATCGCCCAGCCGCGCCCCCAATCCCAGCCGCAGTGTGCGCCCCGGGGCTGGCTCGAAGAAGCGGCCGCCGAAGGCGTTGGGGACGATCGAGCCGCTGTAGCGGGCGGCGAGGAGATTTTCGATGCCCAGAAAGGCGGTGGTGCCGCGCCAGTCCAGGCCCAGGCGCATATCCGCGCGGGTGTAGGCGTCGTTGCGGAAAGCCGCGGCAGTGCCGTCGCGGCCCGGGGCCGGGCCGTTGAAGTCGTTGGCCCAGTAGCGGCCCACTCGCTCGAGCTCGAAATCGGCGAAGAGGCCCTGCGTGTGGCGGTAGCCCAGGCTGGCGAAGAACCGGTGGCGCGGCACACCGGGGACCTCGTTGCCCCCCAGTGGCACGCCCGCAAGCTGATATTCCTCGAAGACATAGTCGCCGAAGGCATAGGCCAGCGCGGCACGCAGATCGCGGCGGGGGGCGTAGTTGAGGGCCAGTTCAGCGCCGCGGTTGCGGGTCTTGCCGGCGTTGCGAAAGTAGATCTCCTCGCTCTGGGGGTCCTCGACCTGGAAGGGGATCAGTGCGTCGCGAACCTGCAATTGGAAGAGGGCGAGGTCGATGCCCANGCGGTAGTGCGGGAGGTGGTGGCGCAAGCCGNCTTCGACGCCGAAAATGCGCTCGGGCTCTAGGTCGGGGTTGAAGCCGCCCGCCCCCTCGGGCCGGTTGCCCAGCTCGGAGGTGGTCGGGGTCTGGAAGGCGGTGGCGGCGTGGGCGTAGCAGCGGGTCAGCGGTGCGGGCTTGAAAACCAGGCCGACCATCGGGCTGAACTGGCCCATCGCGCGCGCGCCGGTCCCGGCGCCGAGTCGGTCGTCGACGGCGAATCGGTAGCGATCGTAGCGGCCCGCCAGGGTTAGGATCAGCGCCGGNGTGAGATCCTTTTCGAGCGAGGCGAAAGGGCCGAAGCTGCGGACTGTTTCCCCCTGGTCTTGCCGCTGCGCGCCGTACTGCACCAGTGCGAAGACGTGCTCGTCGCTGGCGGCCGCGCCAGCGGGTAGGCCCTCGTTGGCGAACTCGCGGCGCTCGTCGCGCTGGGCGTCGAGGTCGAAGCCAGCGCTCAAGCGCATACCCTCCCAGGCAAACTCGTGCTCGCTGCGCAGGCCGAAGGCCGNGCGGTCGAGCTCGACGATGCGACCGGGAATGGGATTTTTGAGCGCGCGTTCGACGCCGTATGCGATCAGCGCCGAATTGCGGCCGGGTGCCCGGCGGTAGTCCAGTCGCACGCCGGCCTGCGACTGGCGGACTTTTTTGGAGGCGCCCTGGCCGACGACAAAGCCGCGGGTGCTCTGAGGGTTGTCGCCGGCCGCGACCTTGTCGAGCGAGCTGGGATTGAAGAGATAGGGCGCGTCGTAAAGGTGCAGCAGCAGGGTGAGTTCGAGCCGGTCGTCCAGGCGGCGGGCGACGCGGGCGTTGAGGCCGCGGGCGCGGGCGTCGGCGTGGTCGCGGTAGCCCGTGCTCTGCAGATCGTAGCCGCTGGCGAAATAGCGGGTGTCGGCGGTCTGGCCTGAGAGCCGGGTTTGCAGGCGCAACAGGCCATGACTGCCCAAGATGACGCGCGGCTCGAGGCGCCAGGCGTCGTCGGCGGGCGCNGCGGTGTGGGCGGCGAGTACGCCACCGCCGGCGTTGCCGTAGAGCGCGGAGCTGGGGCCGCGCAGGACTTCCAGGCGGCCGGTGGCGCCGAGGTCGAGGTTATTGAGCTGGCTCTGGCCGTCGGGCATGGTCAGNGGAATGCCGTCGAGCAAGATCTTGAGNCCGCGCACCCCGAAGGCGGCGCGGGCGCCCAGCCCCCGCAGGCTGAGCCGGTCGCCCTGCGAGAGGTTGTGGCGNTTGGAGACGAAGAGGCCGGGNACCGGCCGCAGCGATTCGTCGAGCGAGAGGCCGGGCCGGGCGCGATGGAGGTCGGTGATGACGGNGGTGGNCAGCGGCAGGTCGAAGCTGGCGCGCCGGGCGCGGGTGGCGGTGACTTCGGTGGCGGGCAACTGGTAGTGCGCGGAGTCCGGTGGGGCCGTATCGGCCAGGGCCGGCGCGGCGAGCAACAGGAGTAGTCGAATCACGCTGCAGACTCTTCTGCCAGGGCGTCGCGGTCGGCCTGCTGCCACTGCGCCCAGCGCGCTTCGTCGGGCTCCTGGAAGCCGCTGTTGGCGCGGAGTTGCAGGTGATCGTCCTGGCCCAGGAGCCGCAACGCGCGGTGGTCGTTGTGCTCGCGGGCCCAGCCGATGAGCTGGCGGCAGTTGGGGCCGTCAAAGGTGTCGGTGTACTTGAGCCATGAGATATTGTAATAGACGCTGAAGAAATAGCGCTTTTTGCCCGAGGTATTGGGCGTGCCCGAGTGCAGCAGACAACTGTGGGTAAGGACCAGATCTCCGGCTTTGAGATAGAGCAGCTCTTCGTCGGGATGGGGCTGCGCGCGCTCTTCCTCGGTCATGGCGACGGGGTTAATGTGCGAGCTGCGGATGACGCGCAGCGGCCCGCTCTCGTCGGTGAGGTCTTGCAAATAGCAGATGGCATTCAGCGACATCGGCCGCTGGTAGTGGCCGCTGGGCATGTGGCCCCAGCGGTCGCGGTGCCATGCGCAGTTTTTGGCCGTCGGGTCGTCCTTGTCCTTGGGTGGGAAGGCGGCGAGGGTGAGGTTGTCGAGCTGCACGAAAGGGCCGACGATCTGCTCGGCGAAGTCGAGAACCAGCGGGTTGGCCACCGCCGGCCACATCAGGTGTGGCGCTCGCTCGAGCATATTGCCGAACCACCAGCTGCGGTTTGGCGCGTGGGGGCCGGTCGAGACGCTTTCGAGTCGGTCCTGCTCATCGCGCCAGGGCTGCATCTGGCTTTCGTCGTAGGCCCCCGCGAAGACGGTGAAGCCGTCGCGTCGGTAGCTTTCGAGTCGGTCGTTCATAATTTAGATGAAGCGCTCCTTGGTGGGTTGGTGGCGCACGGTGNCGAACCATGCGANAATGATGCCGAGCGAGATGCGCAGGATCAGGTGGCCGTAGCGCTCCATCCAGCCGGCGATGCGGTGGTCGATTTCNTCGAAGATCAGGAACATTGGGCACTGCCGTAGAGGAAGTAGCTGTCGGTGCGATCGATCGTAGCACGCCAGCCCAGCGCAGCCAGTTGCAACGCGAGNTCTTCGGGCTCGTAGTAGACTTTGACGATGCGGAACTGGCGACCGTCGTTGAGCTTGCGGTCCTGGATAGTCGATTCCCTGCCGAGCAGGGTNTGATTGCTGGCGGTGGTGGTTGGCTCGTAGAGCGAATCGACGAAGAAGGCGCGGCCCTCGGGCGCGAGGCAGCGGCGGACCAGATCCCAGAAGGGGGGGAAGCGCTCGGGCGGCACGTGCGAGAGCCAGAAGCTGAAGTAGACGACATCGTAGCGGCGGTCGGGTGTCCAGGAGAAGATGTCGTGCTGGATATAGCGGACCCGATCGTCTTTGATGCGCTCCTGGTTGAGGGCGAGGACTTCCGGGGCAGCGTCGAGNGCGGTGAGTGCGGTGGCGTGCNGCAGCAGGCGCTCGGTCCACAAGCCGGTGCCGCAGGCGAGTTCGAGGACGTCGCCTNNGGGGGCGAAGGCGTCGAGGNCGTTGGCGACGGTTGCGACATCGGCGAACCACTTNTTGTTGAATTCTGCGCCGTGATCGAAGCGGCCCTGGCGGAAAAACCACTGATCGTATTCGCTGGCGCGGGCGCGGTAGTAGGCGATTTGGTCCTGGATTATGTCGGGATTTTGCATAGTGCCCAATAAGATCGGGGGCGTGGTGAACGGGCGCAAATTATAGGGANAGGGGTAGAGTCCTGCGCTCATTCTCGCTCGGCTCCTGCCTCGCTCCGAGGGGTAGCTATCCCAATTTCACATCCTGTGAAATTGGGGGCACGACCGCTACGGGCTCTACCTCTATCCCGACCTCGGACGTTCTCGTATGTTGTCGGTTAGTCTATTGCACGGGACCATAGGAGTGAAGTAGAGTGGAGAGAATTTGGGTTGTACTGGCGTTGTTTTTTGTGGGATGCTTCGCCGGGGATGATGGGGTTGGTGGGGGGGGCGAAAGGCAGGCATTGCGGAGTGAGGTGGAGTTTGTGCATGACGAGGGGTTGGAGGGGAGTGTGGTGGTCGATAGTTTGGGGTGGTTGCCGTTTGTGCCCGTGCCGGGGTTTGGGGGGGCGGAGTTTGAGGGGGTTTTTGTAGTGGATTTCAGGAATGTGGGTGAGGAGAGGGTATGGGTGCGTTACGATTTGCGTTTTTTCGACCGGGAGGATTTTTTGGTGGATGCGTTTATCCCTTTTGGGCAACCCGTGGAATTGGAGGAGGGAGAAACGGAGCGGGTGGAGGGGGCGTTTCGGGTTAGGGCGGCGGATCCGCGGGATTTTGAGCGATTGTCGCTGATGCGGCTGGTAGCGCGGGTGCGGTGGCCGGAGGAGTGAATCGGCTTGACGCGGTTTTATCGGGCGGTTTTTGGCCTACAGTAGACTTTTTGTGAAAAATGNTGAGAAAATTTACCAGAATGGTTGGGCAAGGTGGCTTTTGGGTAAAGGCCTTATGAGCGATATCGATCTCTCCTCCCTCGTCGTCCGGGCACAGACGGGCGACCGGACCACCTACGACGGCATTGTGCATCGCTTTTAGGTCATGGTGGTGGGCTATGCCACGCTCGCTGGTCGGCCATTTGCAGCTCGCTGATGACNTGGCTCAGGAGGCCTTTGTCGGGGCCTGTACCGCGTTGCCACGCATGCGCGAGTCCGAGGCGTTTCCACGGTGGTTGCGGCAGATGTTCTTTATGCGCTGCGGGCGTTTTATGCGGCGCTGATCCTTTATATTTTAATTCCGGCTTATTCGCACCACGATATCGCCGCGTTTTTGGGGCTGTCGGCGGCGATGGCCAACAACCGCCTGCGCTCGGCCCGCAAGCGGCTACAACGGGAGATGGCGCAGATGGCAAAAAGAGAACTGACGGGGCAGGCACCCTCGCGCGACGATCGCTTCGCCCGGCGCGTGGCCGACCTGTTGCAACCCGAGTCGATGAAGACCGAGCGCTACCAGTACGGCGTTGAGCAAGTCGACGGACATCAGGCCTGGGCGCTGTTTTGCGCCAGCGGGGTCGGCGATTTGGNGGAGGTGGGCGCGCTGCTCGATAGAGATCCCCGGCTGGTCAACGCCCAGTACTGGTACCAGTTTCCGATCCACATGGCGGTGCGCGAGGGCCGCGCCGAGGTGGTGCAACTACTGTTGGAGAAGGGCGCCGATCCGGGGCAGTCGCGCTACACATATAATTCATGGGATAAGCTGCTGGCCATCGCGGAGCAGCGCGGCTACGACGAGGTGCAGGCGTTGCTCGTGCAGGCGATGTGCGAGCGTTTCGGTTACGATCCGGTTTTTGACGCTTTGGTCGCGGCGGTCAAGGATCGCGATCGCGCGCGGGTCGAAGCGGTACTGGCAGCCTATCCCGATCTCATTCGCGCCAGCGATGCGCTAGGCAATAACCCTTTGCACTGGGCGGCTCTGACGCGCCAGAACGATCTGATCGATTACTTCATCGAACAGGACGCCAATCTCGAGGCCCGCCGAGCCGACGGCCAGACGCCGCTTCTGGTCGCCCTCAACGGCGACTACTGGTACCGGTCCCGCGATTTGCCGGCCGACGCGCCCAAGGATCCCTGGGTGGTGGTACGTCATCTGCTCGACCGCGGTGCCGACTACGCGCTGAGCGTGGCCTGCGCCGCTGGCGACGGGGCGCGGGTCGACGAAATCCTCCGGGCCGATCCCGCCCAGGCGCGCCAACTCGATGCCGGCAAGCGCAGTCCGCTGTCGTATGCCGCCGCCCATGGACACACCGCCCTCGTCGCCCATCTGCTCGATCTGGGCGCCGATCCCAACCGGCCCGAGGAAAACGCGCCGCGGGGCAAGGCCTTGTTCGAAGCCTGTGCCGGCAATCATCTGGAGACGGCCCAGTTGTTGCTCGACCGNGGCGCTGATGTCCATGCAGGGGTGGACTCGTCGGGGACTTGCCTAACCATCGTCGAAGCCAAACACCCGCAGCGGGCCCAGAAGATGCAGGCCCTTTTGCGCGCGAACGGGGCGATGACCCCGTCTTTCGCCATGGACGACGCAGACATGATGCGGGCCATCGAAGCGGGGGTTGATACCTCGACCGACGACCAATTGTTGCACGAGCTGATGGGGCGGGACAATCCCGCTCTGATCCGCGCTTTTCTCGACCGCACGACGGATGCCGGTAAGCTATTCCAATTGACCGATATCTGGGGCGGCAATTGTCCTTCCGATCCCGAGACCATCCGCNTCCTCGTCGACCACGGTCTCGATGTGAATTGTTCGAACTGGATCGGCCGCACCTTATTGCACGGGTGCGCCGAGAAGGGCGATATCGCCGCGGCGCGGACCTGTCTCGAGCTGGGCGCCGATATCGGGGCGATTGAGCTGGAACACGGCAGCACGCCGTTGGCCGCCGCCGCACGCAAGGGCCAGCTCGAGATGGTACGCTTTCTGCTTGAACAGGGCGCCGACCCGTGTGCNCCAGCCGATGCGACGTGGGCCCAGCCTCTCGCTGCGGCGGAGAACGAAGGGCATGCGGATGTGGTAGCGCTGCTTGAAGGCGCACGGTACTAAACGATCATTCGAAAAGGGACCTACCATGACCACCGCAGTGAGCGAACCCTCCGTACCCGAGCTCTGTCGCGCTGCCGAAGCAGGCGACCTCGACGCGATGGACGAAATCCTCGCCGACGCGCCGCAATTGGCGACGCAGGACACTGCCGCCAACGACGAGCACCAGGCCCTGCACTTCGCCGTCTACGGCAACCAGCCCCACGCCGTGCGCCGCCTGCTCGAGGCCGGTGCCGACCCACTCAATGGCATCTACCCTCACCGCGACGCGACCAATCCCCTGGCGATGGCGCAGGACCGCGGCTTAGCCGAGGTCGTCGCTATTATCGAGGAGTTCCTTGGCGCTCAGCGTGGGACCAGCGATCGCGGCATGGAGATCACCGCCGCCGTGGCCTCGGGCGACCGGGCGGCGGTCGCCGCTCTGCTCGNCACGGAAGCCGCGGTGGCCAACGCCCGCGACCACCGCGGTCAGACGCCGCTATTCAAGGCGATCGACAATGGCGATTTCGCGATGGTACGGCTGCTGCTCGAACGGGGCGCCGATGTGGACCACGCGGACGCCGAGGGGCGGACACCCCTCAATCGCTGCCTCCTTCACAACTGGAAGGTTCCGGATACGCAATATGCGGCCCATACGGCGATCGCGGGCCTGCTGGTCGGGCACGGGGCGCGCTACGGCTTGTGGGCCGCCGCGGCCCTGGGCGATGTGGCCGGGATCGAGGCCGGGCTGGCGGCGGAACCGGCGGCCCTGCACGGAGAGAAGGCCGACAACCCGGTGGTAGTCGCTTCATTTCGCGGCCATGTCGAGGCGTTGCGCGCGCTTTTGGATGCCGGCGCTGATCCTGACGCGCTGCATACCATCGAGGTCGCCGGCGAGGGAGTCGAGCAATGGGGCCAGCCGCTGTGGCTGGCCTGCAACCGCGGCCACTACGAGATCGCGGAACTGCTGCTCGAGCGGGGNGCCCGCGCCGAGGTCGCGTGCTACGCCTCGGGGCCCGCGGTGGCNTGGCCTTACCAGGCTGGGAATAAAAAACTGGCTAATCTGCTCTTTTTGCACGGTGCCCGCGCCGACGATATCGGCTTTGCCCTGACCGGGGATATGGCTGCGCTGGGCGAGCGCGTTGCGGCGGATCCCAAGCGTCAGTACGAAATTATGTGGGCGGGTTTGTTGGCGGGTAATGAGGACATGGTTCGCTACCGCCTGGCGCACGGGCCGCAAGTGGACGCGGAGGAGGAGCAATTCAATCTATTGTCCTCGGCGATACGCGGCTGGCGGATCGGCGATCTCAAGATCAACAACGAGGGCTGGGACAGGCGCAGTCTAATTCGCAATCTCGAGCATTTGCTCGCGCACGGCTTCAATCCCAACGTGCGCAAGAACCGCAGCCGCGCCAATTTCACCATCCTGCACCACCTGGCCGCCAAGGCCTGCAACCACCAGACGTACGGACATACTCCCGAGGAAATCGTCGACTTCGCGCGGGCGCTTTTGGATGCCGGGGCCGAGATCGACCCGTTGGAGGACCAGTTGCAGTCGACGCCGCTGGGCTGGGCGGTGCGCTACGGCAATATCGCGCTGGTGCGCTACCTGCTGCAGCGGGGCGCCGATCTGAACAAATCGGGCTCCGACTGGGCGCGGCCACTGGCTTGGGCCGAGCGCAAGGGGCATGATGAGATCGCTGAAGTGCTGCGAACGCACGGCGCGAAGAAGGATTGAACCGATCGATGCTTTAAAAGCGACCCTGCGATGACTGCAGCAGTGCGCTAAGATTCCGTACCCGAACCGGCGAGGAGGGTAGGCGTGCGGTAGTTTGGGTGCCGATGCTTTTTTTCGGCCGTATGTGGTATTGAACGCAAAAACTCTGTTTGGAGTATATAATGGAAAAGCAAGTTGGGGCGATTGTTGAGGTGGGGCCGGAGGATTGGCAGATCGTGCAGCAGGATGCGGCGGGGATGGGGAGGATGGAGTTTGGGGGGAGGTGGGTTGTTGGGGGTGAGGGGATCGTGGAGGTGCGATTGGTGTGGGAGGATACGGGCACGGCGGTGACGGCGGGATTGGATTGGCAGGGGGTGGCAACCAGCGGCGATGGGACCTGGTCTGGTGCGTTGGAGAATATTCCGGCGGGCGGACTGTACCGGNTGGAGACGCGGGTGCGGATAGCGGATACGCCTGCGGGAGAGTGGTCGCCGCGGGGGGATATGCGGCATTTTTTGGGCGTCGGTGATGTGTGGGTGATTGCGGGGCAGAGCAATTCGGCGGGATATGGCAAGGGGCCGTATGAGGATCCTTGCGAACTGGGCGTGCACTTGTTCAGAAATAGCGAGCGGTGGGCGCTGGCCAGCCATCCGATGAACGATTCGACGGACACCAAACACAGTATCAACCGGGAGAACGCCAATTCGGGGCACTCGCCTTATTTGCAATTCGGGCGGCTACTCAAAAGGGAGTTGGGCCATCCCATTGGCCTGGTGCAGACGGCGCTGGGNGGGTCGCCACTGAGTCGCTGGAATCCCGCAGAGCCNGGGACGGCCGATTTACACGAGAATATGTTGCGCTGCGTAGCCAAGGCGGGGGGGCACGTCAAGGGAATATTGTGGTATCAGGGCGAGAGCGATGTGCGGAGTGAGGAAGCAGCGACNACCTACGGCGAGCGTTTCTGCCAGGCNCTGNGCGCATGGCGAGATGCGCTTGGCGATGTNGGACTGCCGGTGTTGACGGTGCAGTTGAACCGGGTGCTTCAACTGGAGGACGATGGCGCCGATCAGCGCTGGAGCCAGGTGCGCGAGGCGCAGCGCCAGGTGGCGCGGCAGGTGCCGGGNGTGGCGGTGGTGCCGGCGCTGGATTTGCCGCTGTCGGATCTGATCCACACCAGCCCGGCGGGCAATATGCTGCTTGGCGAGCGGNTGGCGCGGGCGGCGCTGGGGATGGTCTACGGCAAGCCGGTAGCGTGGCGGGCGCCGGATCTGGTCGCGGCGCGGCGCGGCGCGGGGNGCGTCGACTTGGAATTCGCTCACGTTGAGAGCCGGATGGACACCATCGACCTGGAGGCCGTGGGCTTCAGGGTCGAGGACGAGCGGGGAGAGGTGGCGGTCGCGCAGGTTATTTATCCCCAGGACCAGCGGGTCGAACTGGTCCTNGGGCGAGACATAGAGGGCGCGGCGGTGGTGCACGGCGGCTACGGCAAGGCACCGGCGACCGTGCCGGCAGATATGGAGCGCCTGTTGCCGATGCTGGGATTCTGGGGCGCGGCGATNGAATGATTACTGCATGGGAGAGAAATCGACGGGGGTCAGATCCTTGGAGATGACCTCCTCGACGATCGGTCCATTGGCCTCGGTGCGCTCGCGGGTGGCGAGCCACTCGGGGTCGGCGCGGAAGGCTTCCCAGGCCGCTTCCTGCGCCTGGGCGCTCTCGTAGCGCATCAGGTAGACCAGCGCGTAGTCCTCTTCGTTGTCGATGGTCCAGAAGCCCACGCATTCCATATTGTACTTGGCGAAGAGACCCATGGTGACATCGCGGAAGCGGGCGAGGATGTCGTCGATGCGGCCGTCGGGGATGAGGTAGGTGCGGAGTTCGTATTGCATGTAGAATCCTTTCTATAGCGGTTGCGGATAGGTCCGTTGCCAGCCTGGTTGTCCGAAGTCCCTATCGCCCGACAGGTCGGTGCCGTAGACCAGCTGGTCGTGGCGGGCGGCGAGCACCGAGCGCATGATTTCGCGGGTCAGCGCTGCNTCGAGGCGCTCGCGATTTTCGCAGTCGTCACTAATCCGGTTGTCGATCTCGGTCGGATCTTTTTCCAGGTCAAAGAGCATATGCTCGCCACTGGCGTACTTGCATAGCTTGTGCCGGCCGTCGAAGGCCATCCAGCCGCCGGCCATCATTCCGTATAGATATTCGCGCGGCGCGCTTTCCGCCAGCCCTATGCCCGGCAGGGGTTGGAAGTCGCAGTAGTCGGGGACTGCGCAACCGGCGGTCTGGATCATGCTCGGGTTGATATCGGCCAGGGCGACCAGCTCGTCGCGCTCGCGCCCGCCCGGCTGGCCGGGAACGCGGGCGATCAGCGGCACGTGGCAGGAGGCTTCGAAGAAGTGGCCCTTGCCGATGAGGTTGTGGTCGCCCAAATAATCGCCGTGGTCGGAGGCGAAGAAAATGATCGTATTGTCGAGCTGGCCGGTATCTTCTAATGCCTGGAGAATTTCGCCGACCAGGTGGTCTATCTGCGCGATTAGGCCGCAGTAGTGGGCGCGGATTTTGGCCTTGTGGGCGTCGGTGAAATCGCTGTGATCGACGCCGTTCCAGGGCCGTTTGTTGCCGTTGATGTTTTCGCGGCGGATTTGCGGATGCTCGCCTTCGACTTCGGGGATGGCGGCGGGCATGGCGGCGGGATCGAAGCGGTCGGCGTATTCGGGCGAGGGGTCGTAGGGGCAGTGTGGCCCGGGGAAGCCGACCATCGCGGCGAAGGGTTTGTCCTGGTCGTGCTTGCGGATGAAGTGCGCGGCCGCATCGCCGACGAAGTAGTCCCACGAGCAGTCGAACGGATGCTGGTGGACGATGGCGCCCTTGTTTTCGTAATAACCNTCGTGCTCGTTGCCGTGCAGTTTGCGCAGGCCCTTTTCCGCCAGGAATTTTGCGTAGTCGTCCTCGATGTGTAGCCAGCGCTTGTCCTCGCAGACCACCCTTTCGTCATAGCCCATCATTGCGTCCCAGGGATAGAANTGCATCTTGCCGATGCCGGCGGTGTGGTAGCCATTTTGNGACAGCAGTGCGGGCCAGGTGCCGATGCCGCAGGCTNCGTAGTCGGGGCGGATAAACTGGCCGTTGTTGAGNACGCCGGCGCGGATGCTGTTGAGCCCGGTGAGCAGGTTGTGGCGGGCGGTGACGCAGACCGGCGAGGNGGAGTAGGCGTTGCGGTAGAGGGTGCCNTCGCGGGCGAGGCGGTCGATGTTGGGCGTGTCGATGAAGGTCGCGCCGTAGCACGAGAGGAAGTCGTGGCGGAGCTGNTCGGGCATTAAGAACAGGATGTTGGGCTTGGACATGGAGGCCTCCGTAAAAATGGGTCCATTGTGAATTGACAGGAGCGGCTATGCCACGACTTCTCGGCCATCGCTACAGGCGNGCAAGGTTGTCGATACACGCAAGTATCTGTTGATCAAATAATATAGACCGGGAAAAGGGCGAATCAAGCATTCTTGGGGCTATTGTGTCCGTTGGGCTGGATGGTTAATTTATGAAAACTGACTGACTGGTCAGTCAGTTTTTGCCCCTGTGCCGATGAATATCAATCCTTTCGCTCCCTTCAATTCTTATCTGCGCCCCTACCGCGGGCGGATCGCCGTCGGGGTCGTGTTGCTGCTGGGGGGCCAGNCCGCGACGATGACCGTGCCGCTGGTCCTCAAGTGGGCCATTGATGCGGCCAGCGCGGCGGTAGCGGGCGAGCCGGTGGACTTCCACACCGGGACCATCCGCGGCGACCTGGCCCTCTATGCGGGCGGGCTGGTCGCGCTGGCCGCTTTGCAATGGCTGCTGGAATTCGGCATGCGCTGGTATTTGTCGGGGATGGCGCGCGGGGTCGAGCGCGACGTGCGGCGAATGTACGTGACGCATCTGCTGTCGCTGCCGCTCGGNTTTTTCCACACCCGCCAGGTGGGCGACCTGATGGCGCGGGCGACCAGCGATATCGAGGCGATCCAGCGCTTTATGCACCACGCNTTCCGCATGTCGCTGTCGGGCTTGCTGGGCTTCTTGCTCAGCCTGGGGCTGATGAGCGCGATCGACTGGCAACTGGCNCTGCTGGCGCTGGCGCCGATGCCNCTGATGGTGGTGATGATGCGCTGGGTCGGCGGGATGGTGCGGGCGGGCTACCGCCAGGTACAGGAGCAGTTCGCGGCAATCGCCGCCCAGATCCAGGAGAATCTATCGGGCATCCGGGTGGTTAAGGCCTTTGCGCTGGGAGCCGATCAGCAGGCCAAGTTCGACCGCNTCAACGAGGACTACGTTGCCAAGAACCGCCGGATGGTCAAGATCCGCAGTCTCTTCTATCCCTTTACCTTTTTGATCAACGGCCTGTCGATGCTGGCCATCCTCTGGTTGGGCGGGATCCGGGTGATCGAGGGCAGTCTCAGCCTGGGTGACTTTGTAGCCTTCAACGCCTATTTATTGCGCCTGGGGCGGCCGATGAGTTTCCTCGGGCGGATGGTTGACGAATACCATCGGGCCGTCGCCTCGCTGCGCCGCATCGAGGCGATACTGCGGCAGGAGCCGCAGGACGGCACCGGCGTCGGCGAAGACGGCGAGCCGATTCGGGGCGAGATAGAATTCCGCCACCTCCACTTTTCCTACAATGGCCACGACGTGCTCCGCGATGTCGATATCAAGGTNNCGGTCGGCGAGACGCTGGCGGTCGTCGGCCGGGTCGGTTCGGGCAAGACCACGCTGGCGCGGCTGGTGCCGCGGCTGATCNAGTCGGGCGCCGGCCAGGTGTTTATAGACGGCGTGCCGATCGAAGACATCCCGCTGAGGAAGTTGCGCACCGCCATCGGCTACGTGCCGCAGGACACTTTTCTCTTTTCGGATACGATCCGCGAAAATGTAGCGCTGGGTACGGCGGGCGACGCAGTCGATGGCGCGGTGGCGACCGCGCAACTGCGATCCGATCTATCGGGCTTCCCGGCTGGTTTGGAAACGGTGGTCGGCGAGCGGGGGGTGACGCTATCGGGTGGACAGAAGCAGCGCACGGCGCTGGCGCGGGCCATCGCGCGCGACCCCTCGATCCTGATTCTCGACGATGCGCTGGCCAGCGTCGATACGCGCACCGAGGAGGCGATCCTCAANNAGCTGCGGCAGGTGATGAAGGAGCGCACCACCATCCTCATCGCGCATCGGATCTCCACCGTCAAGGAAGCCGACCAGATCCTGGTGCTCGATGGGGGCGGCGTCGCNGAGCGCGGCACCCACCGCGAATTGGTTGCGCGCAATGGTATCTACGCCGACATGTTCCGGCGCCAGCACATGGCCGAGGAGTTGGGGGAGCTGTGAGCGAAGAGCAACACATCGACAGCAGGGGCATCGATCCCAGACTCATGGCCCGGCTATTGGGCTATTTGCGCCCCTACGGAGGCTGGATGGCGCTGACCCTGGTGCTGATCACCGTGGCTTCCGCCGTGCAGCAGGCCGGTCCCTTGCTGACCAAGATCGCCGTCGACGAGGGCATCGTGCCCGGTGACGCGGAGGCCTTGGGGCAGGTAATATTGGCGTTTGCCGGTCTGCTGGTACTGCAATTCGCGATCAGCTACGCCCAGAGCTGGGCCACCAGTATGGTCGGGCAGTGGGCGATGCGCGACGTGCGGGCGCAGATCTTCTCGCACTTGCAGCGCTTGCCGCTGAAATTTTTCGACCGCACGCCGATCGGCCGGCTGATGGCGCACAACACCAGCGANGTCGACGCGCTCAACGAATTGTTCACCGACGGCGTGGTATCGATGTTGAGCGAGGTCTTCACCATCCTCACCATCATGGCCTATATCTTCTACATGGATGTCGAGATGGGGCTGATGACCTGCGCGGCGCTGCCGCTGTGCGCGGCGGCGATCTTCTGGCTGCAGCGGCACACCATGCGCGNCGACCNGGTCGCGCGCACCCGCTTTGCGCGCTTCACCGCCTCGCTACAGGAGTCGATCTCGGGGATGGAGGTGGTGCAGCTGTTCTGCTGCGAGGACCGCAGCGCGCGCCAGTTCGCCGCAGCCAACGACGCCTACTACGATNCGCGGATGCAGCGCACCTTCTACCATTCGATCTACTTTCCCTTCATGCAGTTTTCCGGAGTTATTATTACGGCGTTGGTGTTGTGGTACGGGGGCGGCCAGGTGCTCAGCGCGGAGGTCGAGTGGGGCGTGCTGGTGGCGATGTTGCAGTATGTGACCCGCTTCTTCATGCCGATCCGCAATATCGGCGAGCTCTACTCGACACTGCAGATGGCGATGGCCTCCTCGGAGCGGATCTTCGAATTACTCGACGCCGAGCCAGAGCCCGAAGGCGGCACGCACCGGCAGGAGCGCGTGCTGGGCGAGATTGAATTCCGCGGGGTGTGGTTTGCCTACNCAGGGGAAGATTGGGTCTTGCGGGATGCCTCCTTCAAAGCCGAGCCCGGCGAGAGCATCGCACTGGTGGGGGCGACCGGCGCTGGCAAGAGCACGATTATCAACCTGATCGGCCGTTTTTACGAAATCCAGCGCGGGCAGATCCTCGTCGATGGGGTCGATATTCGCAAGTGGGATGTCGAGGCTCTGCGCCGCTGCATCGGTGTGGTGCAGCAGGACGTCTTCCTCTTCGCCGGAGATATCGAGGCCAATATCGGTCTCGAACGCACCTCGCGCTACAAGGTCGAACAGGCCGCGCACGATGTAAACGCCGATCGCTTTATCGGTACCCTCTCTGCAGGCTTGGGACACCAGGTGGCCGAGCGCGGAGTCTCTTTTTCGGCCGGGCAGCGGCAGCTATTGGCCTTCGCGCGGGCGCTGGCAGCGGAGCCGGATATCCTGGTGCTGGACGAGGCCACGGCCAATATCGATACTGAGACCGAGATGTGGATCCAGGAGGCGGTGGACAAGTTGATGCGCGGGCGGACGTCGATTGTGGTGGCGCACCGGTTGTCAACGATTCGCAATGCCGACAAGATTATCGTCATGCACCACGGGCGGATTCGGGAGGAGGGGCGGCATGAGGAGTTGTTGGCACTGGAGGGGATATACTATCGGTTGCATCAGCTGCAATACGGAGATTCCTAGGGTTTGCGTTTGGCGGGGGTGGGCGCAGCGGGACGCCCTTCCTTTTTAAAGGAAGGGTATTCTCCACCCCGAAGCGTGAGACGAAGCCTAACACCCCTTGAAAATCATACCAATCAAATATTTCGCCCCAAACCACAATTCCCCAGATCCCACCACAAACGCTAAGTTCTATAGTTTTTTATTGGGATTTCGCCTGAATTATTATTAGTTTATTGCTCTCGGTGCGCCGGCATCAACGGCTCGCCGGGACGGTAAAACCACTATTGGAGGCTGTCCCCTATGGATATTTACACCGCGATACTGGCCGTCCTGGTGGTGATCTTCATACTCCTCAATATCTACCAGTACTTGGTCCAGCGGGCCGCGCTGCGGATTGCCGAAATTCTCTTCGTCATGAGCCGCAACGTCCGCGAGAAGGCCAACGAGGTGCGGTTGGATGGCAAGGATGTCGAGATCATCGAGGCGCATCTCTTCGACGTGGCGACGTCGGCCCGCAGCCTGCTCAAGGCGTTGGGTCGCAGCGAAAAGAGCATCGACCCCGATCCCATGTTATCGATCTCCTCAACCAATGGACACCGCATCGACTCGGAAAGTCTGACCCGGTTGGCCGATAATATCTTCTTCGCGGTGATGGAAGAGCAGCCGGAGGCCAGCTGGGATGATACCACCAAAGTGGTGCTGGAGCGCTTTATGCAGAAAGTACCTTCGCTCGAGCGCGAGGCGGCCCGGCGCATCGTCAATGTCGTGGCCCACCAGAATCGAAACCGGCAAGACGATCCGGCGGCCGCTGGCCAGGCCATGGCCCTCGCCGGCAAGCAAAACTGAATTCATTCGGAAAACGAGGTGCAAAAGGGTTGCGGACGGCCGGTCCGCAACCCTTTTGTCTTTGCCAGCGGAAGTGATCGATGTCGGGGCGATAGCTCGGTTGCCGGCAAGAAGACCGGCAGCGGGCGCTACGGGCTGCTGCGATCGCGCCGGCCAACTATCGCGCGAGGCCCGCCGCCAACCGGAGTGAGGGTTAGTTCTCGCGCAGCCCGTCCATGATCGCCACGGCCAGCTCCATGGTCGCGACGGCCTCGTCGAGATCGGCGGCCGGGGCCGCGATGGGGCGATTCTCTTTGACGCAGTCGACAAAGTAGCGGGCTTGCGCCAGGGTGCTGTCGGGTCCCTCCGGCTCGACCGGTCGGCGCTCGCCGTCGCAGACGAACTCGCCGCCGCGGATGCCTTCGAGATAGGCCGATATATCGCGGCCGTGGATTTCGTAGCGCTCGAGGCGGGCGTCGGTGGTGTAATTGGCGCTGATCTGTGCGACGCAGCCATTTGCGAAAATCACCAGGGCGGCGTGCACGTCCTTGTAGGCAGAAACCCGGCGGACATAGCTGTGGACCTCGGTCACGGGCGCGGCGGCGAGGTGACGCACCAGGTCGATGGAGTGGATGGGCGTCTCGAAGAGGAAATTGTCCATCATGTGCTCGGGAAAGCGGCCGGAAGCGATAAAGCCGCTCATGCTCTTGTGAAATTCGCCCACGAGCTGGTAAACCGGACCGCGGGCGCCCACTTCGCGGCGGACCCGGTTGACATGGGGGTCAAAGCGGCGGTTCCAGCCGACCATACCGCGGGCGCCGCTTTGCGCCGCGGCTTCTTTGAGCGCGTGGGTTTCGTCGAGGCTGAGCCCTGGCGGTTTTTCCAATAGCGTGTCGATGCCCCGCGCGAGGCAGGGTAGCGCAGATGGGGCGTTGAGGTGGGCCGGGGTGGCGACGACGACGGCGTCGAGGTCTTCGGCGTCGAGCATTGCCTCAACCGTTGCGTAGCGGCGCGCGACCCCGAACTCCGTGCCGGCCTGGTCGCGGCTTGTGGCGAAGGGATCGCACACAGCCGTCAGTTCTACGTCGTCAAATGTCTGCAAAACTCGCATGTGGCCGCGGCCGCGACCGCCACAGCCAACGATGCCGACGCGTATATTCGTCATGATATGGCTCCTGTCTATTTAGCGGTCAATTCAACCAGAACGAGTAGAGTTTGGCTTTTTTGAGCCAGATGCGCAATGTGCGCGCCTGGCAGGAGGATCCGATGCCGATGTGGATCATCTTGATTCTCCTCTGGTGGGGGTAATATATTTCCTGCCGATACCGGGGCCAAAGCTATTCCGGCAGGAGTCTGCATGTATCGGATGCGTTGGATTTTGCTCATAGCGATAGTCGGTTGCGCGGAAGCGCCCGTCGATCCGCGCCAGGAGCGCGTGGCGCTGTCTGCGGAGCGCTGGGAAAACGGGCGGGTCCGTCTCGAGTACCAGTACTATCTCAACGCGCGCGGCCAGGTAGTCCGCCACGGCTGGTATCGCGAGTACTCGCGTTTCGTCGATCGGTTGGTAACGGTCGAGGCGCACTACGAGCGCGGGGTGCGCCTTGGCGCCCGCCGCGTGCGCTGCGAGGCAGGCAGGGACCCGCTGGACTACGATAACGGGGATTTCGAGTTCGGGACCTTCCACGGCTGGTCGTTGGAAAGGGCGCGCGAAGAATCGATCGCATTGGTTGCCGATGCGGGGCGCGGACGCTATTCAGCCAAACTGGTCCTGCAGCCCGGCGACGTGGTCCGCGGTGGCAATCGGGTGGAACTGGTGCGGCAGGACTCGTCCGATTTCCTCGGCGAGCGGATCTACGCCTGGAGCTTCAAGATCGACGCCGCCTACGAAGAGGAGCCCTACTGGCAGACGATTTGCCAGTTCCACAACAAGCCCGATTTTGCTCGGGGCGAGACCTGGGATAACTATCCGGTGTACTTCCCGCCGCTGTCGATACTCTACGCCGATGGCGTCGGCAAGGTCAAGCTCTTCACCCTAGACCAGACACCCCACATCATCGGCACCTTCCCCGTGCGCAAGGGCGAGTGGTTTGACATCTACTTCCATATCAAGTGGTCGCTCGGGGGCGACGGCTATGTCGAGATGTTCGTCGACGACCGGCCGGTGACGCCCTTCAACGGCACCGACTACAAGTACTACTCGCCCAATGTCTACAACGCCTTCGGCAACTACCTCAAGGTCGGCCTCTATCGCGACAGCCGGTCCCGGGAGGTCAACGCGGTCTACGTCGACAACGTGTTGATCGGCGATTGCTAGTCCGTCCGGAGCCCGATAATTTCTCGCCAATTGTAGCTTTCCCGCCAGTTGAGCATGGCGCGTATCTTGGCGGTGGAGAAAGGCGTTTGCCGCGCATCGGCAAGCGAGGGGGACGGGAGGTGGCTGTAGCCATGCGCTGCCAGCAGGTCGGCGGTAGCTACTTTCTGGTGCACGTCGGCGGCGGCGAGATTGAATACCTCGGCCCCGGGAAGGTCCGATTCGAGCCAGGCCAGGCAGGCTGCGCCAACGTCGCGGGCGTCGATATAGGACCAGAGGCAGTCAAAGCCGAAAGCTTCGTCTGCGACCAGACTGCGCAGCTTGGCGCGGCCGGTCTCGCTGTCGTAAATGATGCGCGAGAGACGGAAGCCGGCGCTGGCCAGTCCGTGCCAGCGGGCGTAGTCGCAGGCCAGGCGTTCGAGCAGTAGCTTGGCCGCGCCGTAGATGCCCGGCGGAGCCAGGGGGCTGTCTTCGCTGACGGGCAGGGCGGGATGCTTGCGGATGTCGCCGTAGACTTCGATACTCGACGCCCAGGCGATGCGTTTCACGCCGGTGTTTGTGGCCGCCTGGAAGACGTTGAAGCCGGCGCTGGCGACCTGGTGATAGGCTTCGGTCGCCGACAGCCAGGCGTCGGCGGGCGGGCTGCCAAAGTGGACGACCGCGTCGGCGCCGGCGAAGATGTCGTTGACCCCGGCCGCGTCACGCAGGTCGAGCTGGACATAGCCGAGGCCATCGGCGTCGGTCCAGGGGTGCACGTCGGTGCGCAGGACTTCATAACCGCGCTCTGCCAGGATGGCGGCGAGGCTGGGGCCGGTGCCGCCTTTGGCGCCGGTGACGACGATTTTTCTCATGGCTTGGGTCCGTTGTATTATTACCAGAATTTTGCTGGATAAATCGTATCTTAAATTAGGGCTGAATTGGCCCTTATCCAAAGGAAGAACGCCGTGTGGTACACGTTTGCTGTGATAGATAGATTGGCGAGGGCTGGGCTGTGGCCGATGTCCCTCTAGACGCAGATCGCTTTGGCCAGGATGGTGTGCTCGTCGTGCCGGGTTTGCTCGACGAGGCGGAGATCGCCGCGTTGCGCGCGCGGGCCGAGTGGGTCGCCAGCGGCCAGGCAGAGCACGTGGCGGCCGCAAGACTGCAGGTAGAGCCGCGGGTGGCGCGCGGGGAAGAGCACGCCGATAATTACGCCGATTCGCTGCGCAAGATGAGCCATATAGCCTTCTGCGACGAGGTCTTCGCCGCCCACGCCCGCAATGAGAAAATCCTCGATGTGATAGAGGCGCTGCTCGGTCCCGATCTCAAGCTCTATCAGGACCAGCTCTTTATGAAGCCGCCGCGGGTGGGCTCGCGCCAGCGCTACCACCAGGACGCGCCGCTGGGCTTCCACATTGACCCGCCGGATATGGTGACCTGCTGGGCGGCGCTCGACGACGCGACTATCGACAATGGCTGTTTGTGGATGCTGCCAGGTACCCACTGCTATGGCTATATCGACCAGGATGAATGGCACAGCTACGAGGAGCAGGCACTGGCCGGCGATTTGCCCGCCGAGCGGCCGATCGAGCTCAAGGCGGGCGATTGTAGCTTCCACCACGGATTGATATTGCACAGTAGCCGGCCTAACCGCAGCGCTCGGCGGCGGCGCGGTTATGCGACCCACTATGTCAGTGCCCGTTGCCGCTACACGGGCAATCCGGAGCACAATGACGCACTGCTGGTGCGCGGACATTCGCACGAGGGATGTATATGACGACGCGAGTGATAGGGACGGACCGCCAGCTCTTGGTCGACGATTGGTGGATCGCCGAAGCCCGGGGCGTCGCGCCCGTGCTGCATGCGCCAGAGCGGCGCGAAGTGGTGCTGGCACCAGAGCATCCGTGGGAGGAAGGTGGCCTATCGTATCTGACCGCGATTCGCGATGGGGCTAAGATTCGCGGTTGGTACCGGGCCGATCCGCTATTGCAGGATTCCGATTTCAAGTCGATTACCTGTTATGCTGAGAGCGACGATGGCATTCACTGGACCAAGCCCGAGCTGGACCTGGTCGAATTCCAGGGCTCGACGCGCAACAATATCGTCTGGACTGAGCCGGGGATTAACTTTGCGCCATTCAAGGACAACAACCCGGATTGCGCGGAGGATCAGCGCTACAAGGGCATTATCCGCGACCGGCGCCAGGTGCTGGCGCTGTCTTCACCCGACGGGATTAGCTGGCAACTCATCCGCGATGCGCCCATTTTGACCGACCATCCTTTCGACTCGCACAATCTGGCGTTTTGGGACGACTGGCGCGGCGAGTACGTGGCCTATTGCCGCGGGGTGGCCGGCCAGGGCACGAGCGATTTCTTCGCGGGGGTGCGCTGGATTCGCCGCGCCACCTCGCAAAACTTCCTCGACTGGTCGCCGCTGGTATCGATCGAGTGCGGCGCGGCGCCGTGGGAACATCTCTACACCAATTCGTGCATCCAGTACCGCCGCGCGCCGGGGATCTATCTGATGTTTCCGTCGCGCTTTGTGCACGAGCGCACGCCCGATCCCAACTGGACCTACGATACCGGTGTCAGCGATATCGTCTTTATGTCCAGTCGCGATGGATTGAATTTCGATCGCAGTTTTATGGAGGCCTTTATCCGCCCGGGGCTGGACTTCGACAACTGGCACGACCGGGGGATTTACTGCGAGGTGGGGGTGCTGGAGACCGGGGACGGGGAGATGTCGCTCTACGGGATGGAGCACTGCCATCTGCCGACGCAGCGGATTCGTCGCTATGCGCTGCGCACCGATGGTTTTGTATCGGTGCGGGCGGGCTATGCTGGCGGGGAGTTTATCACGCCGCCGCTGACCTTCGCCGGCAGTGAACTGGAGTTGAATTATTCGACATCGGCGGTGGGGTCGGTGCAGGTGGCGGTGCAGGATTGCGCAGGGCAGGTGATCTGCCGGTCGGACGAGCACTATGGCGATGAGATCGCGGGCTCGGTGCGCTGGGCCGAGGGCGCGCTGGCCGAATGGGCAGGGCGGGCGGTGCGGTTGCGCTTTGCGCTAAAGGATGCCGATCTCTACGCATTCAAATTTAATTGAGCCCCGGTCGATAGACCCAGCGGGCCAGGATCGTTAAGTTGCTATATATGTCTGCGATATCAACGCTTTCTGCGCCACCGGACTTCGACGCAGTGCGCGCCGACTTTCCCCGCGCTGCTACCGCCGCCTATCTCGACAATGCCTCGTGTCATCCGCTCAGCGTTGATGTGGCTGCGGCGCTGCACCGCTATATCGACTGGGCCACCTGCGAGGTCGGCGAGCCGTGGTGGCCGGCTTGGGCGCAGACCCGCGACG
>PBOD01000094.1 GCA_002724215.1 Gemmatimonadota bacterium
TACGACAGCTATGTCAAATTCTTCCTCTACGGAGATTCTAAAGCGTCGATTCCGCACGGCGTGCGGATTTTTAACAAGGTGGGCCTGGCGTATGGTTATATGACTGACAACGCCTATGTGGTCGATTTTGCGAACGGGGTGGAGTTTCTGCTGACGGCTACCGTTTTGGTCAACGCAAACGGGATCTTCGGCGACGGAGAGTACGAATACGACGAATTGGGTTTTTCTTTTTTGGCGGAATTGGGGCGGGTGATATACGATTACGAATTGGGGCGGGAGCGACCGCGCCAGCCGGACCTGGGAAATCTCGCCGAACTGTGGGCATTCGAGGAGAACGAATAGTGGCTCAAAAGACAAGGGCGGTACTGGTGGGCTGCGGCGGGATGAGCCGCGCCTGGCTCAGTGCGGCTGGCGAGCGCGATGATCTCGAGATCGTCGCGCTGGTCGATATCGACAGAGACAACGCGCGGTGGCGGGCCGAGGAATTCGGGCTCGACAGTGCGCTGGTCGGCAGCGATTTGACGACAGTGCTGAGGGAGACAGCGCCCGATGTGGTCTTCGATGTCACCGTGCCTGAGGCGCATACCGAAGTCGCCTGCACCGCGCTGCGCCACGGTTGCCACGTGCTCGGTGAGAAGCCCTTGGCCGCTTCGATGGCCGGGGCGCGGCGGGCTTTGCGCGCGGCCGAGAAGGCGGGCAAGACCTATGCGGTGATCCAAAATCGCCGCTACAATCCCGCGATCCGCCGCCTGGCGCGACTGCTGGCCAGAGGCGCGATCGGCGAGATCACCACGGTCAATTGCGACTTCTATATCGGCGCCCATTTCGGGGGCTTTCGCGACCACATGGAGCACGTGCTGCTACTGGATATGGCGATCCACACCTTCGACCAGGCCCGGCTGATCACCGCAGCTGATCCGGTGTCGGTCTACTGCCGCGAGTGGAATCCCAGGGGATCGTGGTACGACCGCGATGCGTCGGCGGTCTGCGTCTTCGAGCTGAGCGACGGGATCGTCTTTACCTACCGCGGCAGCTGGTGTGCCGAGGGCTTGAACACCAGTTGGGAAAGCGACTGGCGCGTGGTGGGCACCAAGGGCACCGCGATGTGGGATGGACACGAAGGGATTCGCGCCGCTGCGGTCAAAAAGAGCGGAGATTTCACATCGGAGATGAAGGAGCTCAAGGTGCCGGCGCTGGCAAAGAAGGACCGGGTGGGTGGACACGCCGGCCTGATCGATGAATTCCTCTACAGCGTGCGCAAGGGCGTGGCGCCGGAGACGGTTTGCACCGACAATATCAAGAGTCTGGCGATGGTATTTGGGGCGATCGAAAGCGCGCGGAGAGGGCGGCAGGTGGCGATCAAGGTCTGAGCCCTGTTGTGTCACCGCTCNANAGGCGAAGATGGACAGAGGTTTCACTTNAGCGCGGGTCAACGCCATNGATTGCGACGTGCTCCGCGTTGCNCTGGCAGGTCCTTTCGCCGCAGANCGACGAACACAAACGCGCGCCGCACNGGGTTTGACGGNCACTGCGCGGAAANGGTCGAGCCGCGGATAGTCAGCCGATGGTGACGCCCTGCACATCGAATACTTCGCGCAGAAAATTCTCTCCCATCAGTTGATAGCCTTTGGCGTCTGGGTGCAGATCGTCCGGCAGATATTCTGCCAGGCTCTCATCGAATAGCGCGAGGCCATCGACGTAGTAGATGTTGTCATCGCCGCGCTTTTTAAACGCTGCGACGGCTGCGGCAACTTCGATGCGCATCTGCTGNAGCGTCAGGCCGACGGCATTGGTCTCGGTTTCGCGGTAGTGGCCCCAGATCGGCGAGCAGACGGCGAACGGCGTGTCGGGGTGGCCGTCGCGAATGGTGGCGATGGTGCCGAGAATGGCGGGGCGAAAGGCGCGGGGACCGAGGCTGGCGGCACCGTAGATATTGATGCCGATTTTGACCGAGACGAAGTCGGCGGGTCGGTCGCGGATCAGGCGCGCGATCAGCGGGTCGGCGTGNCACTGGCCGCCGTAGCCCATCGAGGTCAGGTTGAGGTTTTTGCCACGGGCGACCACGCCAGGCCAGGTAGTAGCGGGCGAACCAGCGCTGCGGCAGTGGGTGATCGAAGAGCCGTAGGTGACCCACTTCAGGCGGGTNTCTGCGCTCTTTTCCAGGGTGGTGCCGCAGGGAAGCTCGAGGTGGCGCACGGCGACGGGCATGGCGGGCGAGAGCCAGACTTCGACGGTCTTATCGCCGCTGGGCAAATGGGTGAAGGCTACCTGGGTGGCGCCGGCCTCATACGCTGNGGTGGCGACGATCTCGTTGTCGATGACCAGNTCGAAGTTGCCGTCCTCGGCCAGGGGNTCGGTNATTACGGTCAATGCCGCGGCGTCGGTGGCGAAGCGCAGGCGCGCGCCCGAGGGCATCTCGGCGCGGCCAGCAAGCTCGCTGACACCGGGCGAGTAGAGGTCGAGGTCCCGATGGGGGACGCGCCAGGGTTTGATCCAGCCGTCGCCTTCTTCCAATGAATAAATGCCGCTCCAGGTCAGGCGCGGGTCGNTGGCGGGGATTGTGGACATGGCAGGCCTTTCTATAGAGGTAGTCGGGCCGTTAAATTAGTCGCTCGGCGCTTTGGCGCAACACGGCCAAAATAACGAGGAGGGCGATATGGATAAACTGAGCGATACTCTGTTCCGCTGCGACGACACCTGTAGCGTCTATGGCATTGAGGCCAGGGGCAAGANGTTGCTGATCGACTGCGGCACTGATCTGCGGCCCGCCGNCGTCGGCGGAGTCGAGCGCGTGCTGCTGACGCACTTCCATCGCGATCAATGCGCGGGTCTGGCCCAGTGGCCGGACGCGGAAGTCTATATTCCCGCTGCCGAGCGCCATTTCCTCGAAGAAGCCGACGCGCAGCGGGCGGGCTACTATCTCTACGACAACTACACNGCCTATTTTCCGGGTTTTGGCCCGCTCACGGACGTGCGCGATGCCCAACTCGCCCGCGACTACGAGACCATCGAATGGGAGGGGATCGGCTTCGAGGTCGTGCCCCTGCCGGGGCACACCTTCGGCCAGGCGGGATATTTATTTGAGATCGATGGCCAGCGCTGTCTGGCCTGCGGCGACCTGATGGCGGCGCCGGGTAAACTCGGCGACTACTATTGGCTGCAGTGGAAGTACATGGATTTTCAGGGGCACGTAAACCAGCTCGAAAGCCTGGCGCGGATTGCCGCGCTCGACATCGACCTAATCCTGCCAGGGCATGGCGCGCCCTTCGCCAAAGCCGACGCCCGCCTCGACGAACTCAGCGACAAACTGGCGGAAATCTACGCGATGTTCTACGGTCGGCCCTATGTGCCATTCCAGGCCGAATTTCGCGAGCTGTCGCCGCACGTATGGGAAGTGGTCAATTCGACGGCCAATACCTATATCGTCAAGGACGACGAGGGCCACGCGGTACTCATCGACTGCGGCTATGTGTCGGGCGCGCCGATTGCGGCCAATCCGCACCGCTTTATCGATCATTTGTCGGCGCGGATGCGGAGCGAACTGGGCGTCGAGACCGTGGAGTACTTTCTGCCGACGCACTTCCACGACGACCACCTGGCCGGTTATCCGATGCTGCGGGCGCGCCACGGCGCACAGGTGGTAGCCGCACCCGAGCTCAAGGAGTTGCTCGAGCATCCCGAGCGCTACGACATGCCGTGTATGGTGCCCGAGGGTTTNCAGGTACAGCACGTGGTCGAGCGCGGCGCGGCCTTCCACTGGCGCGGGATCGACTTCTATATCGAACAATTCCCCGGCCAGACCTGGTACGACCATCATATAACATTTGCCGTGGACGGCCGCGTCTTCGCGGCGATTGGCGACGCGATCTCGGGGCTGTGCTTCCGCGAGCAACGCGACTATATCCACTCATTTATTCCCAAAAACCGCACGCCGTTAACGACGTACTGTGCCATTCCGCGCAAGCTGGTCGAGCGGCGGCCGGACTGGATATTGACCGGTCACGGCGGCGGCGAGGCTTACGACGAGGAAAAAATGGGGCGCTGGACCGCGTGGATGGACCGCTGGCAGGAACTATTCACCGATATCGTCGCGGCACCGCATCCCGACATGGCGCTGGACCCGCACTGGATTGAATTTCGGCCCTACAAGGTGCGGGTCGCGCCCGGGGAGGAGGTCGAATTCCGGCTCTATATAAAAAATCACGCCACTGGCGCGAAGCGGTGCGTATTGCGCCTGCGCTCNGTCGCGGGCGTGGCGGTCGAAACCGCGACAGAAGAGTTGGTGGTGGCGGGNGGCCAGGTGGGCGAGGTGGCAGTGCGGGTGCGGATGCCGCAGACCTTTGCCACGCACTCGCTGCCGATTGTCGCCGACGTGACCTGGGACGGNCAGCGCCTNGGCGAGGTCGCCGAGGCCATCGCCTATTGGTAANAGAACGCGAGAAGCCCCAGCCGGACTGGCCGACCAGGGCTTCCCTCTTGGGGCACACTTGAGATGGACTTTAGTCTGCCGCGTGGCGGGTCTTTAGCGCTCCCCACGAGTCGCGTGTGTCCAACCGTGTGGANCGGCAAGTCGAAAACCTTGGGATCCTGCAGGCTNCGGCAGCGGCGCTGCAGCCGACCNGAAATAAGCCGATCGCAATGGGGAGCATNNAACCCTCCTANTCTTNAGATATCGGCAATTTCCCTAGNGACTTTAATGGTCGTCGCAAAAAAANNNCTAAAANANTATAAGTTATTATTTTTATTGNTATTTGCGANTGAAAATAAAATTGCTGGACGGCGNAATTAGGCGAGTTCNACCTGCAAATGGGCGCAGATGGCTTCTAAAAGCGCCGCGCCGAGGCGGTGGTATTGACTGCGGGTCAGCAGTGTGGTATGGCTGGAGGCATAGGGAATTTCCATGGCCAGGCAGGGGATCTGGTAGCGGTCCCAGATATGGGCGTCTAGTGTGGCGGTGGCGTCCCAGCGCGAGGGATAGTCGATTTGGTGTGCGGGGGGTGTGCGCAGCAGGGCCTTGGGCAGCGCCGGTGTGATGGCGTCGATGGCCTGCTGGGCGGCGGCGAGTGATTCGCGGGGGCGCTCCTGGCGCGGCAAGAAAAAAAAGGCGCCTGCGGTCTCGGTGGGGCTGGGGGCGTGGAAGTCGATGGCGAGGGCGGGTGCGGTGCGCGCGGCCCAGCGCGCGATATCGCTCTGGATCACCCGCACTTCGTGGCGCATCGGCGGGGTGGTCCAGGCGCGGTTGAGATCCCAGGGGAAGGAGTCTTTGCCATAGTCGCCGGCGACTACGCCGTCGAGGTGGGCCAACGGCACTGTCCAGATCGGCAGGGCGCTGGGGTCGAGCACTTGCGCCGCCCGGCGCAACAGGCCATCGAGTACCCAGGAGCCGGGCGTTTCCCCCGCGTGCTGGCGCGCGACCAAGTAGAGGCCGGGGGCTTGGGTCTCGATGGTGGTATTGGACAGGCGCGGTAGGGGTTGGCCGCCGGCGGTGACGCCGATAAGATCGAGGCGCCAGTAGTCGCCACTGGCAGCGCGGGTCATTTCGAGATCGCCGAGGCCGTAGGGATAGCACAGGGCGAATTCGAAGGAGTCGTAGCGCGGTACGACGGTCCAGGCGGCCTGGCGTCGGCCGTCGGCGAGGGTATCGACCTTGGCGTTGGGCAGGCGCTCCCAGGGGCTGTCGGCCTGGCGCACGACGGGCCGAACCCGTTCCCAATGGGCACCGCCTCCGCCCAGGCAGGTGTCGAGATTGGTTAGCACCAGTTCGACGGGGCGCGTCGAGCATTCGACCACCCGGAAGTAGAACCACAGTGCTTCGGTGCCGTGGTGGGGGTCGGCGGCGAAGTAGACGAGGTCGCGGTCGGGGGTGGATTGGATGTCGATGGCACAGGCGTTGGCGCCGGGGAAGTTGGTTTGCACGGAGAGGGACATAGTGAGGTAGGATAGGGGTAATTCGTGGTCGAAGCAAAGGTGGCGGTTGTTTTGCGATCGGTCGGTCCTCTTGCGGGGTCTCATCTTCGCTCATTCTCGCCAGGCCATCTCCGGCCTGGCTCCGAGGGGAAATGCTCGATTGCACGATCCTGTGAAATCGAGCATTGCAACCGCTGCGATGAGGCTTCGTAAGAGGAACTTGGTTGGTTGGATAATTACCGCTGTGTTGTAGCAGGTGGGGGTAAGTAATGTTTTGCGATGAGGTTGGCTATGAGCTGGTTGCCGGCGGCGTTGAGGTGGCCGTCTTGGGCGTAGTAGTAGCGGTCGCGGTCAGTAGGGCCCTCGATGTGGTCGAGGAGGTCGATGATTTCGATGTTGCGGGTGCGGCATGTTTCGGCGAGGCGGCGGCCGGGGCGGCGGCTTTGCGACCAGATTTCGACCGGACCGCCGGCGACGGCGTCTTTGGGGTAGATCAGGACAGTGGCGAAGGTGCTGCCGACGGTGGTGGCGGTGTTGGCGATGGCGGCCAGGTGGTCGCAGGTGGCGGCGATAATATCGGGGGCGGCGGCCCACTGGTAGCGCAGGCGGGGGATGTAGACCGAGTAGGCGGCGACGCGCAGGGCCGTGCTCCAGGTGAAGGGGGCCAGGGCCGCGGCCAGGCGTTTGCGGCTGGCCGCGACCTGGTCGAGGTGGGTGGCGATATGGTTGTTTTCGTCCGGGTAGTTGAGGGCGTTGGTCAGCAGATCGTTGCCGATGAAGACGCCGCAGACGATGTGGTCGGGCCCGACCTGGTCGGCAAAGGCGCGGGCGGCGATGCGCGACTGGACGGTGTTGTGGCCGAGCATGGCAAAGTTGTAGACCTGCAGTGAGTCGCGCGCGGTTTCTAGCAGGCCGGCGACGGTGGCGGGGTAGTCGACGCCGACGCCGAAGAACATCGAGTCACCCAAAAGCATCAGGCGGCGCTGTCCCGGCGGTTTGGGCGTGATTTCGTGGGTGCGGAAGCCGAGCGAATTGGTCGCGACGGTGTAGCGGTATTCATCGGTGCGGACGGTTTCGCGGATATGGGGGTTGTTGAGGAAGCCGAAGCGCTCGTCGTAGTTGCTGCCGGGGCGGTAGACTACGCCGGAATTGAGCAGGCGGATAAAGGACAGCTCGGCGAATTGGCGGCGGTCGGCTAATTCGGGGAAGCGCTGCCGCGCGAAGAATTCGACCGGCGCTGCGATGAAGGCGGCGGCGACGAGCAAGTAGAGGATTTTGCGGATCATGGTCTACCTTAGCTAAGTAGTGATGGGCGCCGCTGTCAATATTGACAGGTCGATGCGCCGACCTAGATTGGATATATGAGCATCGCAATTCGGTATCCAGCTATTGTGTTCTGATCTGGATTGGCACTGGCACAGGGGCGGGAGGGCGCAGCCAGGTGGAGCGCGGAGGACGGGACGCTGGCGGTGGAGCGGAGCCAGGGCACCGACAGCTTGCGAACGGCCAGATCTGTTCACCGGCGAACGCACTTCGTTCCATGGTCTTGCGTCGCGGTGGCCGGCGACCTGGCAAGCGCCATAGCGCAGGGGGCGGACGGTGCAGGCGATGGTGGGTTGCGCGCTGTAGCGCCGATCCTGGATGCTGCAAATACCCGGACAGGAGGATATAGATGGTCGCGGCGTTGCTGCTCTTGCTGTTTCTGGCCCCGCTCCATGCCCAGGTCAATATCGAAACCTACCGCGGCAAGCGGGGCGTCACGGGCGCGGCGCGCCTTGCACTGAGCTCGGATGTGGGCAATATCGATGTGGTCAAAGGCGAAGGGTCTGGGCATATCACCGTCAATACCGCGCGCGGAGTCTTGCTCGGGGTCTGCAAGGGCGGCGTCGGCTTTTTGGGCGGCGAGCGCTTCGCCAATAGCGGCGTGTTGCACCTGCGCTGGACGGCCACCGCCAGCCCGCGCTGGCGGCCCGAATTCTTCGCCCAGACCGACTACGCCAAGTCGCGGCGGCTCGACAACCGCGCACTGGTCGGCACGGGCATGCGCTACAACGCCTATGCGGCGGAAAAATCGGCGCTTTCGCTCGGCGCCGCCTTGCTGTGGGAGTTAGAGGATTTGAACCTCGCGCCCGGCGACCCGCATCCGGCCACCACCCAGCTCATGCGCTTGAGTAGTTATATCAACCTCTCGTTGCAGGGGCGGGTTGGCTTTGCGACCACGGCTTATGTGCAGCCGGCGTTGTCCGATCCCAGCGATGTGCGGTTACTGGGCACCACCGAGTTGACGACGCCGATTGTCGGTCCGCTGCGGCAGACGACGACGCTTGATTTTCGCATCGATTCCGCGCCGCCGCGCGGGGTGGAGAAGAAGGACATCAAATTCGGCACTAGCTTTGGGGTTGAGTTTTGACAGCGATCTCTCTTTTGCTCATACTCTGCCCGCTATAATTCAATCCATGGAGGCAGCACATGAGTAAGCAATCCATAGGCATTGGTTTCATGACCCCCGCCACGCCCGAGCGTCTGCGCTTTATGGCGCAGATGGGCGCTACCCACGTCGTTACCCACCTGCCCGCCGACAAGCCGCGCAACCGCGACGGCGATATCTGGACCTTCGAGGGCATGCTGGCCCAGCGCAAGGAGGTCGAAAGCTACGGACTCCAGCTCTCGGTCTACGAGGGCATCCCCGTACCCGAGCGCGTCAAGCTCGGCCGGGATGGCCGCGACGAGGACATCGAAAACTACTGCGAGTCGATACGCAATATGGGCCGCGCCGGCGTGCCGATACTCTGCTACAACTGGATGGTCGGCTTCGGCTGGTTGCGCACCGATTTCGCGACCCCGGCGCGCGGCGGCGCGGTGGTGACGACCTACCGGCACGAGGATTTCGAGCGGGGTGGCCCAACGCCTTTGGGCGCGGTGCCCGAGGATCAGTTGTGGGACAGTCTGGAGTACTTCCTCAAGGCGGTGGTGCCGGTGGCGGAGGAGGCGGGGGTCAAAATGGCCATGCACCCCGACGATCCGCCGCGCTCGCCGGTTCGTGGCCTCGGTCGGATCATGACCAGCCCCGAGAACTTCCAGCGCTTGCTTGACCTGGTCGATTCGCCGGCCAACGGGCTGACCTTCTGTCAGGGCTGCTTCACCGAGATGAATATCGACGTGCCGAGGTGGATTCGCCATTTTGCCGGTGCCGGCCGGATGCACTTCGCCCACTACCGCAATATCAACAAGGGCGGCACCGCTGATCACTTCTCCGAGACCTTCCACGACGAGGAGGGCGAGGCGGATATGTACGAGGCGATGAAGGCCTATATCGAATCGGGTTTTACTGGGCCCATGCGCCCCGACCACGCGCCGACGATGGAGGGCGAGAGCAACGACCATCCCGGCTACGCGCTGCAGGGCCGACTGATGGCGGTGGGCTATATGAAGGGCTTGATGGAGGCGATTATCAAAGGGGGATAGTGGACGGCGGCATTCCGGGGTTGCAGATCCTGCGGGGGCCGGGCTTTTTTGTCGCTGGTATTGCGGCGGGCGGTAGGCGGGCGGTCAATGGGGATCGCTGTAGATCCGATCGAGCAGAATGTGTATTTCGTTGGGCAATACCAGCCCAATAGATAGTGCCCACAGCGCCGCACCGCGCAAGTTTTCCTTCCAGTGGTGCAGAAATTCCATTTCTACTGCGAACAGATAGTGCAGCCCGGCCAGCACCGCCGCGGCCCAGAGCCCCAGGTAGAACAGGCGGCTCAACGGGCCGAGCAACGGATTGTGCGAGACGCCGCGGTGGCGAAAGAGTTTGGCATAGGGCTTCCAGCAGTGGCGCAGCAGGCCCCAGCGGTTGTGCGGGTCGGAGCGGGCGAGGTCGAGGTCGGGGGAGAGCAGCAGGGACGAAAAGAGGTAGGCGAGGGCGAAGATCAGGGCCAGGGGTTGGAATTGATCTTGCCAGTCGGCGAATGCCCAAAGGGCGTTGCCGCCCGCGGCGGCAAGGGCGATTGCGCCGAGGGCGGCCAGTTCGGCTTTGAGGTGGTTTTTGCCCGAGGGCATCAGCCGGTGCGCGGGCGGATGACGGTCTCGCCGTCTGCCTCGATCAGCGGCCGATTGTAGATATAGGGCGGCTCGAGCACGGCTTGCTGCGCCTCGGTCAGGTCGCCGACCCACTCAGGTTGGGTCGATTCGTAGGTTCCCCCGGCAAAATGCAAATACTTCGGGCTATAGCGGTAGAGCAGCGAGCGCCGCTCGTTTGCACCCTTCCACGGCAGGGTGCCGTGTAGCGTCGCCTCGTTGAAGATGATCATGTCGCCGGCTTTGGCCGGGACATTGTAGACGATCTCCTGGTGCTCTTCCCACAGTTGTATCGCTCGGGGCAGCGGAAAGTTGGCCTTGTGGCTGCCGGGGATGCAGCAGAAGCCGCCGTCGCCCTCGTTGGTGTCGGCGAGCTGGAAGGCGCAGACGATCATGCCGCAGCGCATCTGGTCGTTGGCGTAGGTGTAGTACTGGGCGCCGCCGAAGTGGCGGGCGGTCGAACCGTGCAGGATCAGGCCTTCGGCGCCCTCGCCGCCACAGAGCATAAATGGCGAGTGGTCCATGCGCCAGCCGCGGCCGAAGAAGGTGTCGAGATAGGGGATGAGCTTTTTGTGGGCCAGCAGCGCGCGAAACGGCAGGGAGTGGGGCGCTTCCCACTCGAGCATGCCGTGGAAGATACCGCGGCGGCGCTGGCCCTGCAGCGCCTGGCCGTCGCCCGGATTGTGGTTGCCATCATCGCCGCGCTTGTCCTCGTTGGCGTCGAAGGCGTCGTTGAGGGCTTTGATTTCTGCTGCGGTNAGGAAGTCGGGGACCTTGAGGTAGCCGTTGAGGTCGAAAAGGAATTTCTCGGTATCGTTCATCTGGCGCACGTCTCCTGTGGGTGGTGTCGCGGGATAATTTAGCCAATGGCGGCAGGGGGGCAATAGGGGCGCGGGACCTTGCCTCGGAGCGCATTCTTTACCATGATGATAGGGGATCGATCGGCGCAAGCCATCCCGGAATTAAGGCGGCTGTGATAGCCATCTTGGGCGATCTCACNGGTATCCCGATCGCCGTGTCGTTGCGGGCGCGCGATATTTACTCTAAACGAACGGAAGCCCCATGAAAATTACGGATTTGAAGTGNGCGGTGATTGGCAATAGTCCGGTGGTGCGAATTCTCACTGACGAGGGCCTGTACGGCCACGGGCAGATCGAGGAGTCCAAACCCTATGTCAAGCCGCAGGTGCTGTTCTACCGNGATCTGATCCTGGGCCAGGATCCCACCGACGTCGAGCGGGTGATGCTCAATATCCGCCGCATGGGCGCGTTCAAGCCCTGGGGCAGCGCGGTCAGCGCGATCGAGATGGCGTTGTGGGATATAGCCGGCAAGGCNGCCGGAGTGCCGGTGTACAAGTTGCTAGGCGGCAAGATTCGCAACAAGGTGCGCGCCTATCTGACGGGCGGGTCGAGTATTCCGGGCAGCCAACCNGAAGATTGCGCCGCGCGCGCAAGNGAAGTCAAGGCGCTGGACGAGGGCTATACCATCACCAAGCAGGCTGTGGCGTTCCACAGCGGGATGCCGCACGCGGTGGACAACTACTTCTTCGGCGAGCCGCAGTCGGGCGGGCGCTATCTCAACCGCGGGTTGTTGACCGAGCGCGGTTTGCAGCACACGATCGATTGCGCNATTGCGATGAAGGAAGCGCTGGGCGACGAGGTGGGACTGGCACTNGACTGCGGCCCGGGGATGATGGTGCCCGACGCGATNCGCCTGGCCCGGGCTCTGGAGTCGCACCATATCATGTGGCTGGAGGACATGATCACCGGCGACTACACCCCCTACGTGCTGGCCGATCTCTACCGCCAGGTCACCGAGAGCACCTCGACGCCGATCCACACCGGCGAGCAGATTTACCTGCGGCAGAATTTTAAGGATCTGTTCGAGCAGCAGGCGATCAATATCGCCGGGCCCGATCCGGCCGACGTCGGCGGTATCGCCGAGATGAAGTGGATTGCCGAATACGCCGATCTGCACGGGATTTTGATGGCGCCGCACGGGGTCATCGACGGGCTGTTCGGGCTGGCCGCCCACGTTCACATGTGCGCGGTTATGCCGCAGAATCTAATCGCCTTCGAATGCCCCAGGTCCTCGGCTGAGTGGTGGTACGATATCGTCACCGGTCTNCCCGAGAAAATCGTCGTCGATGGTTTCGTCGATGTTTTGGAGGCGCCGGGGCTGGGCGTGGATTTCATAGAAGAAGAGGCCAGGCGCTATCTCGAGGAGGAGGATGCGGGATTTTTCGACTAGGGGTCCGGCACGGTCCCCATACCAGAAAGTGGTTGTCGAAAGCCAGCAGGCGGTGGCAGAAGGTGTTGCGGGCGTCGCGGTCGGGGTTTGCAGCGGCCGGCGCCGGCAATCCGCTGGAGTCGGCGTCAGCGGATTTTGCGGAAGGAGGTAAGTTGCGCGACGCGGCCGATATAGGCGAAGTCGTCGCGCTCGCGCACCTGGGCGATGACCCGGCGCGGNCCCGGCATCTGGGTGTCGGAGTCGTGGAAGGCCAGCACGCCGTCTGCGGCCAGGCGCTGCGACCACTGGTCGAAGTCGCGGCGGACGTGCTCGTAGCCGTGGTTGCCGTCGATAAAGACTAAGCCGAAGGACTCGACTTCGCGCAAGTGGTCAAAGGCCTCGCGCGAGGTCATTACTACCTCGATGACTGCGTCGGCGACACCGGCGGCTCGCAAATTGTGGCGGAAGGCGTCGAGCGTGGGGCCGAGTTCGGGCATTGGACCGAAATCGTCCTGCCAGTAGTTGATGCCCTCGTGCGGATCGACAGCGTAGATACGGGCACCGACGCTCTTGGCTGCGGTGGCGAGGACGACGGTCGATTTGCCGTGAAATGAGCCGATTTCCAGGATTGGACCCAGCGCTCCCAGGTCGGCGGCGTGGCGGTAGAGGGTGGCGGCTTCGTCTTCTTCGAGCCAACCGGTGAGAGGGCGGCTATGGGCGAGGGCAGCTTCGAGGGTCAGGTCGGTCATACGGCGCTCCATTCTTATTAGATGGGAATATAGGTCATGGGACACTTATGCTAAAAGTCGGCGTAGCCGGTCTGCGGCGCGGGCGCGGTCTGTTGCAGACTTTCCATCAGCACCGCGACGCGGAAGTCACGGCGGTGTGCGATCCCGATCTGGTGCGTCGGGCCCAGGTGGCGGCGGATTTCGGCATCGCGACGACCTGTGCCGATTTTGACGAACTGGTCGCGATGGGGCTGGACATCGTCGTCGTGGCGACGCCGGCGCCCCAGCACGCCGGGCAGTCGATCCGGGCTTTGGAAGCGGGCGCGCACGTGATGAGCGAAGTGCCCGCGGCCTGGTCGCTGGACGAGTGCGCNGCGCTGGTGGCAGCGGTCGCGCGCTCGGGCCGNGTCTATATGATGGCCGAGAATATGAACTTTTTCCACTATATCACCGAGTGGAAGAAGTGCATTCAGGGCGGCGAGATCGGGCACGTATTCTACGCCGAGGCNGAGTACATCCACGATTGCCGCCACATCATGCGCGCGGCGGGTGGGCAACGGGCGTGGCGGGCGTCGATGCCGCCGATTCACTATTGCACCCACAGCCTGGGNCCACTGTTAGACATTCTCGACGACCGCTGCGTCTCGGCGGTGGGTATGGNCACTGGCACCCACACCGCAGCGGATATCGGCTCTACTGATATGGAGGTAGGTCTGTTCCAGACGGCGCGTGGGCGGGTGCTCAAGGTGCTGTGCGGATTTACGGTGACGCGCGAGCCGGCGATGCACTGGCAGGTCTTTTACGGCACGGAGGGGACATTGGAAAACCGCCGCAGCGAGGGGGAGNCGGCCAAGCTGTTCAATGCGGAGGGGATGCAGGAGATCGCGGCGGAAATCTCCGACCCGAACGCGCCGCCCGCAGCGCTGGCCGGCGGGCACGGCACTTCGGAGTTCTATATGGTGGACGGNTTTCTCCGCGCGATCAGGGACGGCACCGCGCCGCCGATCGACATCTACCGCTCGCTGGATTATTCGGCGCCGGGCTTGTGCGCGCATCTTTCGGCGCAACAGGGCGCTGCACCGGTGGCGGTACCCGATTATCGCGCCGGGTCGTAAAACGACTCGGCGTTGTGCAGCGGGTCGTAGCCGACTTCGCTTCGAGGTGTCTCGATGTCAAAAATATTGTAGGTATTGTCGGAGATGACAAAGTAGTGCGCGCCGCTCGGCAGGGTGCCGTTGCGGTGGGCCATAAAGCAGCGGTGCACCAGTTGCGCGGCATCCTCTTGGTGGCACCACACCGCGAAGTACCCCCGCTCATCTGCCCGCGCGTCGTTGCGGGCNTTNATCCCGCCCCAGCGCATCGCCACCGCCCCGTGGCCGCGCGCGGCCATTTTTTGCGTCCACTCTTCGACATGTGCCTTTTCGCGACCGTAGTCGTTGATCGCGTGAGCGGGCACGGTGGCTGGGATGCGCTCCGGCCATTCGTCGATGCGGTCGAATTGTCGCTCGGCTAAAGTCCAATAGAATCCCTGCTCGTGGAAATTGTAGAGGCCGTCGACCGCGTGCACCGAACTGGAGCCGACCATCATCGGCGGCTCGGNCTGGGCGAGGGCTGCGGCAAATACCTGGTCGGTCATGGCGTTCATCTCGGCGAGGTCGCCGCGGCGGGCCAGATAGATGACCAGGTCGCGATCGGTCATTACTGTGCGCAGGGCATCGGGCTCGGCGTAGATGTCGAGATCGATAAACTCGCGGTGGGCATCGGGCTCNGTCGCGCGGTCGGNGGCGCCGGGCAGATCGACCGAAGTGATGCGATAGCGCGCATCGAGCCGGGGCAGGTAGGTGCGCAGACCGGAGCCAATAGTACCGTGGCCTCCGAGCAGCAGGACATTGTAGNGTGACGACACGGCATTTCCTTTCGCCTGGGATGTTAATGCGGATAGAAAGTAGCGGGGGGAAGCTGCAGAGGCAATGGCATAGCGGGGCAACGTGCTGGCAGCAGTCTCCGCAGATGCAATCACTATCCAATCGAGGGGTTTGGCAATGCTACGTCGCCGGGGGATTGTGCTTGCACTGTATAACGGCGGCCGGAGCGGGTGGCGAAGGCGATGATGGCCGCGGTCTGCGCCCGGGCGCAGNTCGTTCCGTCTTCCGCTCGCACTATACACGGGTTGGCAAACGGGTTGCGGAGTCGGCATTCTTCGCCGCGCCGCGATTCGATTTCGATGTCGGTTATGCGGCCGTCCCCCATCGATGCCGAGACGAGAAAGCCGCCCCGGGNTAGCAGGCGGAAGGATGCGTCCCAGGCGGANGGCCAGGCCGGGAATANGCGGATGATTTCGGGTTTGCCGGGGCGTGGCGCGACGCTCTGCAGCAGGGCTTCCTGNAAGGTCATGGTAAGCAGGCCGAGGTGCTCGACCGAAGGGGCGGTTGNGCCTTCGAAGAGGCTGAAGCCGTTGGCCAGGGGCGCGAAGGCCGCCCGGTACTTCGTCAGGATGGCGGCAAGATCAGTCGCCGCGCCGCCTCTGATCGCGGCGATGGGCGAGCGAAAAGCGGTGTTGGTCTTTTCGCCGNCGAGTACCCGCTGATGGCGCGGGGCGAGTTCGAGCGTGCGCTGGGCAACGGTGGTTAGCGCGGTGTCTGGGGTTTCGAGCGTCCAGTCCTCGAAGGGAAAAATTGGGTTGAGCTGCACGTCTTCGGCGTTCTGCGATCCGTCTACCGCGCCCAGATAGCCGGCCGCCCAGGCGTCGTCGGCGAGCGCACCGCCGGTCAAAGCCCGGGCGCGTGGGTCGTCGCCCATGGGGTAGGGCGCCAGGTCGCGGAGGAAGTCGCGCCATGTGTCGCGCAGATCNGCGTCTATTGCGAGTTCTGCCGCGGCGCGGATCGCCAGCGGCACGCTACCGCGGATAGCGGCCAGATCCATGACGCCGTCGGTGACGCCCCAGAAGTCTTCGTGCGCATTGGTGTTGTGGATATGCCAGAGGCCGTCGTCGCCTTTGCGGGCGAGGCTGCGGTAAAATTCGGCGGTGTCGCGCAGGAAGGGATAGGCGTGGGACTTTAACCACTCGCGGTCGCCGGTGTGGCGATAGTGCCACCAGCTGTGGACCGCCAATTCGGCACCCGACGAGGCGAGGTGGCCAATCCAGCTATATCCCAGTTCGGTTCCTTCCCGGCGGCTGGTGGAGGCCTCCAGATGCCAGTCGTATTTGCAGTGAGCGACCAGTTGCGGCGATAGTGCGGCGCCGCCGGGGTCGCGCAGGAAGCGCTCGCGATAGGCCTCGACAAGGGTATCGGGGAGTTCGGTCGGTCCGTCGAAGGGCATGGTCTCGGGCAGGAAAAAGCCCGCGGCGTCCCAGCGCTGGCGCGCTGCGATTTGCATCGCCGGCAGGGCGTTGCGGTAGAGGTCGAAGAAGGGCACGGCCAGGTCGCTGGCGTCGGCGGCGTGCAGTGGCCAGTANAGCATCTCCATGGTCCACAGCCAGAACTGCGAGCCCCAGCCGCGCTCGTCGCCCTGGCCGACGAAGATCGAGCCATTCCACTTNGGGGGATAGGCGCCGCGCGAGGAGCTGGCGAGGTGGTAGAGGAAGATCTGGCGGTCGCGTGCAGCCTGCTCGCCCGTGCCATCGGGACTCTTTACGTCGATGTGGGTGCGCGACCAGAATGCGCGCCACCAGTGGGCGTGTCGTTCGCTGGCGGCGGCGAGTGCCTCTGGGGGAGCAAGTGCTGTCAGAATGTCGTCGGCCGTTTTCCCTGCNGCGCCGTCCCTGGTCCAGGATGCGGCGCTGGAGATCAATACGGTGCGCGTGCCGCGCGTCGCCGGTAAGCGCAAGACGCGAGTGGTCGCGCCGTCGGCGATGACTTCGCCGTTTGCGTCGGGACATGCCACCGCCACGGCGGATGAGCAATAGTGGTCGCGCTCTGTAAAGGTCTGGACGACGCTGGCGCGAGCTGCGGTTTGTGCGAAAGCGTATGATGCGGTNTGCGCGCCGCGTCGCACTTCCGGCGCTCGCCACATCGAGAGGATGATGTCGATCGGNNGCGGCGTTTCGCGCTCGTCCGTGACTATTGCGACCAGCGCGTCGTCGGCAGCNGCCACCCAGCACTCGGCGCGAACACCGCTGCCGGCGACGGTGCACCGCGCTGCGGCCAACGACAGCGCCTGGCGGAAATGCGGGCCTGCCGCAAGGCATTCGTCGCCGAATTCGATACGCACGCGGGCGCAGGCGCTGCAGTAGTCGTTGGTCGTTTCTCCTCTGGAGAAATGNTGGCTGTCCGCATTGCGATTGACCGCAAAGACATCGACTCGGTTGANCTGCAGCTCAAGCGCTGTGGGCGTGGTCCANACCAGGGTGCCCATGCGGCCGTTGCCGATCGGCAGACCTTCGTGTGGCTGGCTNGCGGGTTTTNCGAGGACGATGGCGGCGGGATCTGCCGGCATGGGTATACTAGCTCCCTTCAAGCAGTCGGCGGGGCCGGGCGTTCGGGTAGGGNTCTGGGCATCAGCCCCACCAGGTTTGACCTTCGGCAAGGTGGGCTTGCGCGACATCCGGATTGAGATCGACGCCGAACCCGGGTTTTTCGCTGATCGCAATATGGCCGTTTTCAATNTACNGCGTGTCGAGCACCAGCAGTTCGTCCATCCANCCGCCCTTGCCCGTGACCGTCTCGCAGGCGAGGAAGTCGCGGATCGATCCCGCCCACTGGCAGGTCGCCCAGGTGTTGAGCTGGCTGCCAGTGTTGTGCGTGGCCATCGGCAGTCCCCACACCTCGGCCATGTCGGCGATGCGCTTATTTTCGAGAAAGCCGCCGCTGTTGCGCAGATCTGGATGCAGGATATCGCAGCCCTGCTGGACGATGAAGTCGGCAAACTCATGCCGCCGCCACAGATTCTCGCCGGTGCAGATCGGCACTGGCGAGCAGGCGGTTATCCGCTTCCACGCCTCTGAATAATTGACGATCATTGGGTCCTCGAGCCACACCGGTTTGATCGGTGCGACGCACTCGGCGATCTGGATCGAGGTCCGCGCGTTGTATTCCCAATGGCAATGGACCATGATGTCGTGGTCCCAGCCGAGGGCTTCGCGGCAGTTGGCGAAGCCCTCTTCGAGCTGTCGCAATTCCCTGACGGTCAGCACCCGGTTGGCCAGATCGCGCCCGGCGTCGGTGTCCGGCGTGGTGTGGGGAAAACCGAATTTGTGGCAGGTGATACCGGCTGGATCCTCCTTGACCTGTTGCGCCCATTCCTCGCATGCCGCCCGGTTGAGCATATCCCGCGGTCGGGCGTGGTCGTAGATCCGCACTTTGTCCCGGAATTTGCCGCCCAGCAGCGCGGTCGATGGGACACCGAGGATCTTTCCTGCCAGATCCCATAGGGCCATTTCGATTCCGCTGGCGGCCCGCATCAGGGCGTGGGCGGAGCCGTCGGTGCGGCTAGCGCCCGCCCAGCCCGTGCCCGGGCCGGGATTCTGACCCATCAGGGTGTAGAGCACGTCGATTTCCAGTGGATCCCGGCCGATGAGCGCGGGCTTGATTGCCTCGATCTGTTCCTGTACCCCCACGCCCGGGCTGCCGTAGGCCTCGGCGATCCCGTAGAGGCCGTCTTCGGCGATGACCTTTACCAGCGTATAGCTGCGCGGTCCTTGCAGCATCATGGTTTTGATGTCGCGGATCTGCTGGCGGCCCTTTTCGCTCGCGCTGAGAATCTGAATATCTGCGGTCATGTTTTTCCTTTAATGGATGGAACCTGTCGGTATGTCTGTCCTTCAGGTGGGCCGTGCCACCGTGTTAATAGAGTGCGAATGTCTTGGCGTGTATGTCTCCGCTGCATTTGGGCATTTACAGTGCGCATAGCCGCCGCCGTCTCGTCGATCTGGCGGTTGCCGAATGCGCGTTCCCACCCGCCGTCCGACTCGGCAAATCGCAACGCGGTTGCGTCGATGTGGTCTATGCCGACGGACCACCCGTGCCGTTTCGCTGCGCCGCGCGCGTGTAATAGTCTGCCATGGTGATCAGTTCAGCGATCTCTGAACCAGATCTTCCGCGCTGTCCCGCCCATGATCATATCCTTTTCCTCCGGGGAGATATCCGGCAGGTGAATGTCGAGTAAGTCGACCAGCTTGCGGTAGCCCGGCTCGACCGCGATCCACGGCGAGTCGCTACACCACATCATGCGCTCGGCGCCGAAGGTCTGGTAGATATCCTGCACCATCGGCTTCATATCGCCATAGGGCCACGGCACTTTCGAGAAGGCGTATTCGCCGGATATTTTGACGTAGACATTGGGATATTGGGCCAGTGCCAAAACGCGCGGATAGATTGTGGGCGGCAGTGGCTCGCCGGCGAAGCGGGGGCGGCCCCACTGGTCGGGCGTATTGGGGGTAGTGGGCATAACTCCGAGGTGGTCTATGGAGACAGCGACCGTGGGGAAGGCCGCGATGAGCAGTTCGACGCCGGAGATGTGGGCGCTGCCGGTGTAAATATTGATATTAAGACCGAGTTCGGCTGCGCACTCGAAGAGGCCGTAGGCGGTGAGGTCTTCGGCGCGCGCAGCCTCCGGGTCGCCGCAAGCGCCGAGGCGGATGCCCTCGATGCCGGTGGCTGCGACCAGTTCGCGCAGGCGGGCTGGCGGGTCGGGGTCGTCGAGATCGACCAGGCCGGTAGAGGTAAAGCGGTCGGGGTGTTTATCGACCCAGTGTTTGACATAGGTGTGGTGCGCGATATCGGTGCCATTCATTTCGACCAGCACCGCGCGGTCGATGCCACAGGCGTCCATATCGGCCAGCAGCATCTCGGCGGTGCAGGCGCGGTCGGCGGGAGCCAGGCCGCTAATGTTGCGGGGGAATTGCTCGCTGGGCACGTCGAATACGTGGACGTGGACGTCTACTTTGTCCATGGGGATCTCCTGGTGGGTTAAGCTACGTCGATGGTGCGACCGCTCGCCGCCGACTCGTGCGCGGCTTCGATGATTTGCAGCGCGCGGATAGCGTCGTCGAC
>PBOD01000095.1 GCA_002724215.1 Gemmatimonadota bacterium
CTGCGGCCGTTGCGGCCCGATGATGCGCCGATGCTGGGGCGTTACTTTCTCGGCCTATCGCGCGAGACGGTCCGGGTCTACGGCCCGCATCCCTTCGATCAGCAGACGGCCAACCGGCTCTGCGCCGATCTCGACAGCGCCCATACTCTGCGCATGCTGGGCATCGTCATTGGCGAGGCAGGCGCAGAGATCATCGCCTATTTCATCGTCCACTTCGGTGTCTACGAATCCGACGGCAGGCGCTATCAAGAGCGTGGCATGCCGCTCGATGCGGCCGTCGACAGCGAACTGGCGCCGTCGGTTGCCGACGCCTATCAGAGCAGCGGCGTCGGCAGCTTGGTGATGGGGCATTTACTGCCGTTGTTGCGGCGGTTGGGGCGGCGGCGCCTGGCGCTGGTGGGCGGAGTGCGCGGCGACAATCCGCGGGCGATCCACTTCTACGAGAAATTCGGTTTCGCAAAGGTCGGGGAGTTCCAGTCGCGCGATGTCGTCAGCTTCGACATGATTGCCGCATTGTAGAACGCAATCCCGATCAAGTGTCCTTTTTTATCTGGCCCTCTTGCTGTACCCGGTCGTAAATTTGCGCAAAATTCTCCGATCCGTCGTCATTCCAAACCTCGCTGCGCACATCGCGCACATTGCCCTCGGCAAAGCCGGTAATGCGCTCGACGGAGGGGATGCTGGGGGTGTAATAGCTGGTGCCGCCGGGCAGGTGCAGTATGCCGACGTGGCGTGGCAATTCGCTCCTGGGACGGCTCGCTAGTTCGTGCAGGATCTTCTCATCCACCTCGATTCCCAGGCCGGGGCCGGACGGCACCGGCGAACTGCCCTCGCTTATTTCAAGGCGACCGCCGGTAATGTCTTCGGCGTACTGATCGTCGAGATTGGTCGAGTGCGAGATATTGGGCACGACCGCGCCCAGGTGCATCGCCAGCGCTTTCGACAGCGTGCCGCCGGTTATCTGGATCACGGTGGATAGACCCGCGGCGGCGGCGGCCAGCCCGCGCTGGATGGATTTGCCAATGCCCATTTCGCCAATCATATAGAGGTCGGCGACATCGCGCTGTATTTCGGGGCCGCCGCCCAATTGCGGCACGTGCATCAGTACCGGCAGCATGGTCTTTGAGCGGATCAGGCGCCAGCCCTCTATATCATATGGATAGAGCGGATCTTCCAGGAAGCCGACCACCGGATAGGTCGCCAATTCCTCGACGATGCGCAGTACGGAGGTGGCCGGCCGGTTGTGATTTAAGTCCCAGTGGATTTTGAATCCGTCGGGCGCGGCGTCCTGGGCGGCGCGGGTTTGTTCGACGACATCGTGGTGGGCGGCCGAGTGCATCTTAAAAATAGTATAGCCTTCCTGCGCGGCGCGCTGGATCTCCAGCGCGAAATCCTCGGGCGCTGCGGGGCGTGTCCAGGCCGCCACCGGCACGCGGTCGCGGACCTTTTGCCCGAAGAGTTTGTAGGCCGGCTCTTCGATGGCCTTGCCCATCGCGTCGTAGAGCGCCCCCATCAGGCCGTTGTTGAGATTGGCGGCGAGGAAGTCGAAGGGCGAGCGGTCGATCAGTGCATCGACCACCTGCTCGGGTAAATCGACGTGGCCGCGCTCGTCGCCGTAGCCGACAATTCCATTGTCCAGCGTGGTGCGATAGACGGTCTGGGTATCGATGCCGGCGAAGCGGACCTCGTGGCCTTTGTTGCGCGCGCAGAGGCGCGGGTTGATGTGGAAGCGTTCGACGTTGGTGATTTTCATTGGGCTGGCCTCAGATTGAAATGGGCTGGGTGATGTCGATATCGGGCAGAGTCGCCGTCAGCACGGCCTGGAGTTGGGCTGCGGTTTCGGGGTCGATGGCGCTGCCGGGGTGGCGGACCTGATTGCTATGTGCGAGCCCGCGCAGGCGGAAGATTTCCTTGCGGATGGCGACGCCGGGTTGCTGTTCGAAGACGATCAGCGGTAGAAAGCGCTGGTAGATATTGTGCACCCGTTCCTGCTGCCCGGCGTCGCGGGCTTTGACCAGGGCCTGGAGGACCTCGGGAAAGGCGAAGCCGGTCATGAAGCCGTTGGCGCCGCTTTCGAGGTCGTACTGACCATAGAGGGCGCCCAGGCCCGTGAGGATGGTGACGCGGTTCTTCTTTAGCCCGGCGCGCAGGGCCCGCGTTTTTGGCGGTGTGGGGACGGCTTCTTGTTTTATACAGGTGATTTGCGGAATTTCGCGGACGAGTTTGATCAGCAGCGGCAGTGCCATGTGGACCTGTGTCGAGGCGGGGTGGTCTTGGGCGACGATGGGGATCGCTATGGCCTCGGCAACGCGCTGGAAGTACTCGAAGATCTTGTCGGGATTGGGCACCGGTTCGCGCGCGGGGGTCACCATCACCCCGGCGGCGCCCAGTTGCTCGGCCAGGCGGCTCAAATCGCAGGTCGCCCGGGTGCCGGCATGGCTGGTGCCGACGACCACGGGCAGGTCGCCGGCGGCGGCGATGGCGGTGCGGATCAGTGCTTCGCGCTCAGCGTCGAGCAAGCGGTTGGATTCGCCGAGCACGCCGAGGATGGTGATGCCGTCGACGCCGAGTTTCCGCATAAAGCGGACGATGCGGTCGAACGATTCGAGATCGGGGTTTTCGTCCGCATCGAAGGGGGTGATTACAATCGGAAAGACGCCGGTAAAATCGACGGGGGCCATGCTCGCTCCTTTTACGGGGTATGGCGCAGGACTTTGCCAGGATTCATCAGGTAGTCGGGGTCGAGCGCGTTCTTGACCTTGCGCATGATCTCGACGGCGGGTCCGCACTCCTTTTCGAGCGCGGCGATTTTACCCAGACCGATGCCGTGCTCACCGGTGCAGGTGCCGCCGGCCTGCAGCGCCAGATCGACGAGCNGNGCGCCNAGATCTTTGACCTGGGCCAGTTCGCCCTCGTTGCCGGGNTCGATGATACAGACGACGTGGTAATTGCCATCGCCGACGTGNCCGAAGAGCGGCGCGGGAAAATCNAGATCCTGCACTAGCACNCGGGTCTCGCGAATGCAGTGGGCCAGCGCGGTGATTGGCACGCAGACATCGGTGACATAGCCGGTTGCGCCAGGGCGCAAGGCGCGACAGGCGTGGTAGGCGTCGTAGCGGGCTTGCCACAGGCGGTCGCGCTCGCCTTGCGCGGTGGCCCAGCGGAAGGGGCCGCCGCCGTGGCGGGCGACGATCTCGGCGGCGGCCTCGGCCTGTGCGACGACGGCGGCATCGCTGCCGTGGAATTCGAAAAAGAGCGTCGGGGCTTCCGGGTAGCTTAGTTGCGAATACTGATTGCAAGCTGCCATCTGCACCTCGTCGAGAAATTCGAGCCGGGCCACAGGAATGCCCTGGCACAGCGTGGCAATGGCAGCGGCGATGGCTGCATCGATGTCGGCAAAGGGGCAGACCGCGGCGGATACCGCGGTGGGGATTCTGGACAATTTGAGCGATACTTCGGCGATCAGCGCCAGGGTGCCCTCGGAGCCGACGAGCAAGCGGGTCAGATCGTAGCCGGCCGAGGATTTGCGGGCGCGACCGCCGACCTCGACTATCGCGCCATCGGCGAATACGGCCTTGAGACCGAGCACATTGTCGCGCATGGTGCCATAGCCGACGGCGGCGCTACCCGAGGCGCGGGTGGCGGCCATGCCGCCCAGCGAGGCGTCGGCGCCGGGATCGACCGGGAAGTGCAGACCGGTATTTTGCGCTTTGAGGTGGTCGTTGAGCTGGTTGCGGGTGACGCCGGCTTCGACGGTGGCGTCCATGTCGGCGGTATTGATGGCGAGGATGCGATTCAGGCGCGAGAGATCGACGGTGAGTCCGCCGTGCACGGCGACGATGCCGCCCTCGACGGCGGTGCCGGTGCCGAAGGGAATGAGTGGCACTTTGTATGCGGTACAGAGGCGGGCGATAGCGGATATTTCGTCGACACTTGTGGGATAGGCCACGGCCAGCGGTGGGCGGGCGGCGTGGTGGGAGGCGTCAGTGGCGTGGGCGTCGCGTGCCGGCGGGCTCTGGTCAAAGCGCGCGCCGAGTAGAGCGGCGAAAGCGGCGGTCGCCTGGGGGGGAAGTGCGTCCATAGATCGGGTAATATGTCCAAAGGCGGACGGCCGGTCAAAAATATCAGGCGGCGAGAAAATTAAGCAGTGCCGCGTTGTCCATCTCGTGGCCTTTTTGGGGGGAGACGATGCGCTGGATGGCGTCTGCGGCGCCGAAGGCCTGGTAAATAGCGCGCAATTCGGCGATGGCGGGCTCGACCGTCTCGTTGTAGGACGCCGAATAGTTGTCGCGGTCGGGGGTGTCGAACTCGCCGTAGTGCAGGGCGATGGGGCGCGGGGCATTGAGGCCGGCGATATCAGCGCGGTCCATCCACTCGAGCACCTTGGGGATGCAGTGGGCCGGGGCGTTGTAGCAGCGGGCGTAGATGGCGGCGAACGAGCCGAGGCTGCCGCTGGCGAAGATTTTGCGCACCCGAGCGCTGAAGGCCGGATAGCTGAGCGCCAGGTCGCCGCCGTAGGAAATGCCGACTGCGTCCAGTTCCTGCTCCTCGTATTCGCGCGCCAGCCAGTCTTCCCAGCGCATCAGGTCTTCGATGGTCTGCCCTAGCAGCGGCCAACCGTGCTGAAAGCCGTCGCTGCTGAGCGAGAAGCCCCGGGGCTCTGCGTCGGTCCAGTAGTCGAGGCGCTGACCTTCTTCCTGCGCGGCGATATCCTGCAGGGCGCCGAAACCGCGCAACTCGGGGCACAGCACCAGATGTCCGGCTTTGGCCAGTTCGAGCGCGAAGCGATGGTGGTAGTCGTCTGCGAGGCCGATGGCTGGGCCAACTGTGCCGTGGCCGTGGATGGCCATAACCGCGCTCTTCTCGATCTCTTTGGGCACGAGGATATAGGCCGGCAGCGAGAGGCGGTCGTTTACCTGCATGACCAGTGCTTCGACTTCGACGCCCTCGATCTCGGTGTCGCGGTGGGTTGCGACCGGGCATGGGGAGGGCTTTTCCAACGCCAGCAACTCGACGAGTTTGGCGCGGCAGCTTTCGCGCCATTCGTTGGGATTGCCGTCGAAGTGGGCGAAGGAGAGTCTGCGCGGGCCGGCTGGGTGCTGGAAGCGCAGGGTGAGTTCGTCGGGCTTAATGAGAAAGGATTCGTCCATGGTGGCCGTCGGGATAGAGGCGGTAAGTGGTCGTGCATAAAATATAGCTTTTGCGGCTGGGAAGCACGAGCGGAAGAGAATAAAACGCGGCCACATCGCCTCTGTATTTTGCATAAGTTTACGTCGAGTGCGAAAGGTTTCACAGGTCGAATTGGAAGAAAGTGAGGACGAGCATATGGGATCGGGACGCGACGAGCGAGTAGAAGAAGACGCCGAGATCGAAGTATTATTGAGATTGTTCGGCGAAGATGTCGCTGCGATGCAGCGCCTGAGCGCGGTGCTGGCGCGCGCGCCGGAGCGGTTCCGACAGGTCGTTGCACAGGTCGATGGAGCGGAAGCCATAGAATGGGTGGCGCTGTTGGTGCGCAATCTGGGGCGACCGGCTTTCGAGTCGGTTGTGGAGAGCTATTTTGACGGCGAGGAGCAAGCGCAGGCGGTGTTGCTGCGGTTGTTGGGGCCGTGGCAAGATCGGGAAAAACTCGAACACGGCTGGCAACTGCCTCTATTGCCGCAGGCGCATATGCTGTGCGCGGTGGTGATGGATGCGCCGCAGCCGCTGCGGGCGCGGATTGGGCTGCTGATCGATTTGCTGGAGCACACAACGGGAAAAGAGCGCGCGGCCGAGGGTGTCGTGCCGCTGTACATCTGCGTGTTGCGTGGCTTTGGCGAGCCGGCCTACGAGCTGCTGTTGGAGCGGTTTATGCGCTTGCTGCCGCAGCGCAAGACCACCTATTGCGACCCGCTTATCGCCGCACTGCAAGCCTTTACATCGCCTTTTGCCCGGGAATTGACCCAGTTGCTGCGGGCGGGNGACCGGGATCGGATCGCACTGGGTTTGCGGGGCGTAGAAGGACTGGCNAGGCCGTCCTGGCACTCGCAGGGAACGACCAGGGAGCGGGCGTACGAGCGGCGGATCCGCGGCGTGTGGTATAGGGATCAGATTGACGCCGAGGCCTTTGATCAGATGGTAGCGGCGGTGGCGGATGTATGTGCCGGGGCGGACGCCGCCATGCGTCCGTGGGCCATGGAGGTGTTGGGCATGGTGCCAAATCGGGCGCACGCCGCCGTTGTCCGCGCTGGTTTGCGCGACGAAGATCCGGCGGTGCGGTTGGCGGCGATTATGGCAGTGGCCGACCTGCGCGACCCCGAGAGTGTCGAAGAGTTGATGGCGTGCGTGCGCGAAGGGGATCCATTGGTGCGGCGCCGGGCGGTCGAGGCGCTCAGCCACATGCGCGCCCGCGCAGCCAAAGCCTTGCTGGAAGAGCTGATAGACGATCCCGACGCCGCAGTGCGCAAGGCGGCGATAACCAACCTAGCCGATATCGGCGACGCGGGCAGCCGCGCGAGGCTCGATGCGCTGATGCGGGGCAAGGACAAGAAAGTCGCGCGGCTGGCGGCGCAGGCGCTATTTCGCTGGCAGGGGCGGACCAGGGAGACGAAAAAGCAACAGCCGAAACTGCTCGGCACCAACGGCGAAAACTTGCGCGGAGGCGAAATCCCAGTGTCCCAATTGCACCGTTCTGTAGTTGCGGTGATGGGTGGTTTGCCCGAGTTACGCGATTACGAGGAGATGGAACTCACCCGGCTGGCCGCCCGCGTCTGCGGCGACTATGCCACGGTGCGGCGCAAGCTGGTATCGGGGCGCGATGCGCTGATGCGGCGCGCGAAGGGGATCTACGTCTTTACCGAACTGGGTGCAGCCGTGTGGCAGGTCGAGCACTTTATAAAGGACCATTTTCTGTCGCTGGAGTGCTACTGAAGCCTACTTGAGGTTATCCGGGTTCAGATTCAAGAGCTCGGGTAGCGCGAACAATCCGTCCTTGCGGACCAATTTTCCATCGAAGTAGATTTCGCCGCCGCCGTATTCGGGCGTCTGGATCATCACCATATCCCAGTGCACTGCCGAGCGATTGCCATTGTCGGCTACTTCATAGGCCTGGCCCGGAGTGAAGTGGAACGAGCCGGCGATTTTCTCGTCGAAGAGGATGTCGAGCATCGGCGCGGTGATATGGGGGTTGAAGCCGATGGCGAACTCCCCGATATAGCGCGCGCCCTCGTCGGCGTCGAGGATGGCGTTGAGGGCTGCGGTGTCGCTGGCGCTGGCTGCGACGATGCGGCCCTGGTCGAAGCGCAGGTGGATATTGTCAAAGGGCGTGCCGCGGTAGAGCGTGGGGGTGTTGAAGCGGATCTCGCCCTCGACCGAGTCGCGCACCGGCGCGGTGAAGCACTCGCCATCGGGGATATTGTGCTCGCCCGAGCAGGGGATGGCGGGGATGTTCTCAATGCTGAAGCGCAGGTCGGTATCCGGTCCGGTGATATGCACTTGGTCAGTTTGTTCGAGCAGGGCTTTGAGCGGCTTTTGCGCCTCGGCCATCTTGGCGTAGTCCAGGGTGCAGACGTCGAAGTAGAAGTCCTCGAAGGCGTCGCTACTCATCTTGGCTTGCTGCGCCATAGAAGGCGAGGGCCAGCGCAGCACCACCCACTTGGTCCTGGGCACCCGCACCTGGAAGTGCACCGGCTGCAGCCAGAGGCGCTCGTAGAGTTCCATCGCGGCGGCCGGCACGTCGGATAGCTCGGCAATATTGCGGCTGCCGCGCAGGCCGACATAGGCGTCGACGCGCTCCATGCGGTAGGTCTCGCACTCGCCGACCAGCTGCATGGCTTGCTCCTGGCCAGCCTGGATCAGCTCGCGCTGGATGCGGTTGCGCTTGTAGGATACCAGCGGCACGGCTCCGGTCTGGCGCGCGGCGCGGATCAGCGCGATGACCATGTCCTCGGGAATGTCGAAGGTCTCGATGAGGATTTTCTCGCCCGGCTGCAGCCGGGTCGAGTGGGTGACGAGTAGTTGGGCGAGGGCGTCGAGGCGTGGATCGTGCATTCGTTGCCTTTCTCAGGTGCGCATGCGCAGCATCGGGCGACCGAAGGAAACCTCGAGGAATTCGCCGGTGTGGCCCGAGCGCGTCCCGGGGGGCATAAAGTGGATGGCGAAAGCGCGGCGCTGGCGCTCGGTTTTGTTGGGTGGAGTGTAGTGCAACGTCTGGCAGTGGTGGAAGAGCGCGCCGCCGGCGGGCAGGTCCACGACCGCGGCCTGGTCTTCATCGACCTGGTCGCCGATATCGAGCAGCGAACTGGTCGATTGCGAGCGGTCGTGCCCCAGGGGCGCCAGATGCGAGCCGGGCATCAGGTGCATGGCGCCGTTTTCGACATTGACATCGTCGAGGGTTAACCAGCAGCTGGCCAGGTTGGCCGGAATGCACTTCCAGTAGGCGTTGTCCTGATGCCAGAACACGGAGCCGCCGTCGCGGGCAGGCTTGTAGAGCGCCTGGTCGTGGAAGAGCTGGATATTGGGGCCGAGCAGGTCTTCGGCGATATCGAGGATGCGTCCGTCGTAGAGCAATTGCCGGAAGTGGATGCTGCGCTCGCAGCACTGCATGATCTGCAGCATCTGCGCGGAAGCATTTTTCTTTTCTTCGATATCGTCGGTATCGCCAATGGCGAGGTTGCGGTAGTGGCCGCTCTGGCGCGCCTCGGTGAACAGGCGGTCGTATTCGCCGCGCAATAGTTCGATGAGTTCGTCGTCGAGCAGCTTGCCGATAACTATATAGCCGCGCAGGCGGAAGTCGTTGACCTGGTCCTGGGTCAGCGCCTTGTAGGCGGGCGTGGTGTGGTCGGGTACAGGGGCAGTGGACATGGCGACTCTCCTCGATTTTCCTACAAATTAAAAAGTGCGCAGCATCTGCGCTACAGGCCGACCTGCCGCACTGCAACAAAGCGCCCTTGCTGTGCCGACTCGCGCGCGGCGAGGCAGGCGTAGGCGCTCTGGATGCCGGCGGCGATCGGTGTTCTGGGTTCGGTGGTGCCCTCGATCAGGCCGATGAAGTCGTGGGCTAGTTCGCTGTCGCCGCCGAAGTGGCTGGCGTCGCTCGAGGCTCTTTCGACCGCGCTGAAGGGTGCGTGGTGGCGGATGCGGTGCAATTCGTTGGCGCACCAGTCGAAGCGCACCGTGCCCATATAGCCGCTGACGGTGGCCCCGCGCGCAGCGGCGTCGCGGCGGGCATAGAAGACCTGGGTGTAGACGCCGTGAGCGCCGGAGGCAAATTCCAACAGCGCGCTCGAACAATCCTCGTTGAGCGTGCCGTCGGCAGCCTTGCCACAGTCGCGGCCGAAGAGGCACAGGTGGTCGGAGGTGCGGCCGCCGCTGGTGTTGCGGATGCGGTTTTGCGGGCTTTCGAGGCAATGGTCCTGCTCGTCGCACTGCGAGCAGTAGAGATTGGCTTTTTTGCGGCCGCCGTAGACGTGGCCGCGGGTGGCCATGGCCGCGATGCGCACGATGGGTTCGCCCATCAGATAGCTGAGATAGTCAAAATCGTGGGTCGCCTTCTGCAGGAACAAGCCGCCGGTGATCTGGTAGTCGCGGTAGGGATTTTCCCAGTAAGTGGTNCCGTAGGGCACGTAGTTGGTGGCGGCGATGTGAACCGGGTCGCCGATGGCGCCNTCGGCGATGTAGTGGCGGGCNAGTTCGCACAGCGGNGAGACGCGCANCGGGAAGCTGACCACGGCCTGGCAGCGGCTCTTGGCAAAGGCNTTTTCGAGGGCCGTGGCCTGGCGCATGGTGATGGCGACGGGTTTTTCGAGGAAGAGCGGCAGGTCGTATTGGGCAGCCTGGGTGGCGTAGCGGCTGTGCAGGTTGCAGCGGGTGCCGATGGCGAGGGCATCGACATTGCCACTTTTGACCAGGGTGGCGATGTCTTTGTAAAAGCTGGCGTCTTGGTCGCAGTCGGCCATGCGGGCGCGGGCACCCGCTTGGTCGGGGTCGATGACGGCGGTGACGCGGAGGTCGGGGCGGAGGCGGCGAAAGTTGTGGTTGATCATGCCGTGGATGCGGCCGCCGTAGCCTATTACGCCTAAGCGGATCATGAAGGTGGTTCTCCTATCAAAAATTGNATGCGCGGGGTGCCCGGTTGCTGGTCGTTGTGCAGTGTTTGTTGGTGGGGGTAAGGTAAGAGGAAGGAGTGCACAGGTCCATTGGAGGGGGTATGGAGATTATTGGTTATCAGACGGTATACAAGAATTCGCGCTATGTATGAACCAGCGCCAGGACGCGCTTGACGGAACCGCGCCGCGCGTTATCAAAATGTATTTTCTGCGAGAAAATTGAAAAAAGTGAGCGGCATAGTAAGCCCCGTGGTTTGCGACCGGGGCCAGGTCGCCGATCTCGGCGCAGACCGGCAGCAGTCTATCCCCTGGGCTTGGTTTCCGTGGTTGGCAATGGTATTTTTGCCTCTTCACAATATCAAGCGCGAGGAGATGCCGTGAAAAAGGTCGCGTTGTTGTGCGATAACCGGGGCAACGTCGATTATGTCTATGGTCAGGGGCGGCGGGAGGTCCTGGCGCAGGTCGTCGATCTGTATCCCGAAATTCTCTGCAGTGAAAATCTCGACGACCATGCGCACATTCTGCCCCAGCTAGAGGCTGTCTTTTCGACCTGGGGCATGCCGCAGTTGACAGCGGCTGAACTCGCGCGATTTACCGCGCTCGAGGCTGTTTTCTACGCGGCGGGCTCGGTCAAAGGCTTTGCTGAGCCCTTGTTCAAACGCGGCCTGGTCTTGTGCAGCGGCTGGGGCGCGAATGCGGTTCCGGTCGCGGAGTTCACACTGGCGCAGATGCTACTGTCGTGCAAGGGCTACTTCCGCAATACCCGCGAATGCCGCGACGCAGCAGGCCGCCGGGCCGGGCGGGTCTTCCGCGGACCGGGCATTTTCGGCGAGACGGTGGGCTTGATCGGCCTGGGGCGGGTGGGGCAGATGGCGGCGCGGCTATTGCAGGGTTTCGAATTGCAGGTAGTAGCCTACGATCCGTATGCCGACGCGGCGCTGGTCGCCGATCTGGGCGTGGAAAAAGTCGATCTGGAGGCGCTCTTTGCCCGCGCGCTAGTCATCAGCAACCACCTGCCGAATATCCCGGCGACCCGGGGCTTGCTCGACGGTGCGCTCTTTGCGCGGATGCGGCCGGGTGCGACCTTTATCAATACCGGGCGCGGTGCCCAGGTGGTGGAGGCCGATTTGATCGCGGTGCTGCGGGGGCGTCCCGATCTGACCGCCCTGCTCGACGTGACCTTCCCCGAGCCGCCCGACCCGGATTCGGCCTTCTACACTTTACCCAACGTGCAGCTCAGCTCGCATATTGCCGGTTCGCTCAACGACGAAGTGGTGCGGATGGCCGACTATATGATCGAGGAATTCGGGCGCTGGGAGCGGGGCGAAGCGCTGCACTGGCAGGTGACAGAGCCGATGCTGGCGACGATGGCTTAGGCGATAATTCCGCCGCCGAGGCAAATCTCACCGGCGTAGAAGACCGCGTGCTGGCCTGGGGCTATCCCTGGATCGGGGGTGTCGAGCGCCACGCGGGCGCTGTCCGGGCCGAGCGGTTCGATGCGGCAGCCAATGATGGCGGGGCCGTGGCGCAACTTGACGCCGAGGTTGCCTTGCGCTGGGGCGCCGGCAATCCAGTTGATCTGCAGGGCGCTGAATTGGCTTTGCCCCACGCGCTCGGGGGCGTCGCCATGGGCGATGTAGACGATATTGCGTTCCGGGTCCTTATCGACGACATACCAGGGGCCGCCGCCCAGGCGCAAGCCGTGGCGCTGACCGATGGTGTAAAACCAGTAGCCCTGGTGCTTGCCCTTCTTTTCGCCCGTCGCCTTTTCGATGATCGCGCCGCTTTTTTCGCCGAGGTGGAAGCGGACGAAGTCGCGGTAGTCGATCTTGCCGAGAAAGCAAATGCCCTGGCTGTCTTTGCGGTCCTTGGCCGGCAGCGCGAACTCGGCGGCCAGGGCGCGGACCTCGCGCTTGTGCAAATGGCCGATGGGAAAGAGCACGCGCCGCAGTTGCGTCCGGCTGAGATTGGAGAGGAAATAGGTCTGGTCCTTGACCGGATCGGGAGCGCGGCGCAACCTGGGGCCCGTGGGGGTTTCGTCGATGCGGGCGTAGTGGCCGGAGGCGATTTTGTCGCACTCGCCTTCTATGTGGCGGTAGAAGGCGCCGAATTTTATGCGCTGGTTACAGAAGATATCCGGGCTCGGCGTGTGGCCCCGGCGCAATTCGGCGAGCGCGTGCGCGACGATCTGCTCGCGGTACTCTGCTTGCAGCGGCACGATCTCCAGTGGCACATCGAGTTGGTCGCAGGTTTGGCGCGCATACGCCAGATCGGCCTCCCAGGGGCAGTCGCCCAAAAAGGCCAGCTCTTCCTCGAGCCATATTTTGAGGTAGTAGGCCTTGAGGGCGAGGCCCTTTTCACGGCTGAGCAATGCCAGGGCCAACGAGCTATCGACGCCGCCCGAGAGCAGGACGGCGACCTTCATTTTTGCAGCCCGGCTGCTATATGGGAACGGTAGTGCTCTAGCGGCGGGGTCTGCATCTGTGGGTCCTTGCCCCCGTCGTCCCAGTGGCGCAGGCGCACAGCGGCTTTCCAGTGGGGATTTTGCCTGAAGGCATCTATCTCGTCGGCGGTGAATGGCCCGCCCTGGAGCGCTAGGCTGCGCACTGAAGCGGGGGAAAGTGTGGCGTGGTAGCCGCGGGACACCGCGCACAAATAGCGCTTGGCCTGGACGTGCAGACGGCCCGGCTCGACGACCTCCGGCGCGAAATGCTGCGAGAGGAATTTCGCGCCGATCTGTTCGTGTATGGCATCGATACCCTTGGCGGCGGCGTCCTCATCGTGCAGCAGGTGGCCGAAGTCGTGCAGCAGCGCTGCGGCCACCAGCAGGTCATCGGCGCCGTCCTGCTCGGCGAGGTGGGCCGTCTGCAGCGCGTGTTGTTCCTGGGTAACGGATTCGCCGTATTCGCGGTGACCATTGCGGGCGAAGCGGTCGAAAATGTCGGCGACGATGTCGGTCGTGGACATGCGTTTTGCCTTTTTTATGATTTATTTCTGGGGGGGCAAAGGCGGCTTTGCGCGCTACCGGGCTCGCCCTGGTGCGTACATATAATAGTCGGAAAGCCTACTCCGACGCAAAGGCGGACGAGCCGATGGCAATGAGCAAGTGGGCGCGATCGCGTGCGCCGACATGGTCGGCTACGGCAAAAAGTCTGCCCCGCTGAGGAGCAGATGTAGGTCTGAAGCGGCATCCACAGTGGCGGCGATGGGCCGACGGGGTTGGGCGTTGTCGATAGGGGTGCTCATTGCGCGACTGGCAGTTCGTCCCAGCGCGTGGTGTAGCGCGGTGAGCGGCGCGTCTGCCGCATACGCCAACCGCGGTTTAAGCCCTCGCGCGCGTGGCGTAGCGCGTGGCGGCCGTGTGCGGCCTCGATGCGGTCGATCGCGTCCATCAGTGCCCGCTTGTCGGCGTCGTAATACTCGTTGGTAAATAGGCTGGTTTGCAAAGTGTCGTCGAGCGCGATCTCGCTCAGCAGCACGCCGCAGCGGCGGTAGGCGTAGGCGGGACGGTAGATTTGTGCCAGGGCCTCGCAGGCCCAGCCGATCAACTCGCCGGTCAAGGCGGTGGGCCAGGGCAGACAGCGGGCGATGGAGTTGTGGTAGGGCTGGTCATCGTGCATTCCGGTCGCGATGTGGACGCTCATCGCTGCGCAGACCGAGCGCTGGCGCCGCAACTCGCGTGCGGCCGAAGCCGCGTACTCAGCCAGCGGTTCGCACAACTCATCGAAATCGACGATGCGCCGCCCGAACTGCCGGGCGCGGTGGATGGCCTTTTTGGGGGCGGGCTCCTCGCCCAGTGCAAAGCAGGGGATGCCGCGCAATTCGAGGACAGTGCGCTGGCCCATGACCGTCATTTGGCGCCGGGCCCACTTGTCGTCGATGCGGGCGAGCTGGGCGGCGTTTTTGATCGAATAGGTCTGCAATAGCTTGCGGTACTGGTCGCCGATGCCCCAGATATCGGCGACCGGCACCCGGGCCAGGACGCGATCGCGGTCGGGGTGATCGACGAGATTGTACTGCCCGTCGTTGGCCTTGGCGATCTTGTTGGCGAGCTTAGCCAGGGTCTTGGTCGGGCCGATGCCGATTGACACCGGTAGACCGGTCCACTTTTTGACCAGGCGACGGATCTCCACCGCCAGCGGTGCCAGCGCGCGCGGGCGGTCGCTCAAGCTCAGGAAGGCCTCGTCGATGGAGTAGACCTCGACCTGGTCGGTGAACTGCCGCAGCGTCTCCATGACTCGGCCCGACATATCGCCGTAGAGTGCGTAGTTGGAGGAAAAAGCCAGGCCGCCCTGGCGCTCGTAGGCGCGGCGGATCTTGAAATAGGGCTGGCCCATGCCGACATCGAGGGCCTTGGCCTCTTGCGAGCGGGCGACGACGATGCCGTCGTTGTTGCCCAGCACCACTACCGGGCGCTTTTGGAGCTGGGGCTGGAATACCTGTTCGCAATTGGCATAGAAATTGTTGCAATCGACGAGCGCGAAGCTGTGGCGCTTCATGCGACGGGGTGCAGCGACCAAGTGACGACGCCGCGAATCTCGACATCCATATCCTCGCGCAAGGCAAAGGGGGGGAGTTCGGGGTGGGCGGCTTCGAGGCAGTACTGCCCGTCGCGCCGGGTCAGACGCTTGACGGTAAAGGCGCCATCGATAATGGCCAGCACCACGCGGCCGACGACGTCTTCTATCGCCTGGTCGACGATGAGAATATCTTCGGAGTGGATGCCGGCGCCCTCCATGCTGTCGCCGTGGACGCGGACGAAATAGGTGGCGGCTGGATGCTCGACACAGAGTTCGTTGAGATCGAGGGCGCTTTCGGTCCAGTCGGCGGCGGGCGAGGGGAAGCCGGCGGGAACCCAGCCGCGGAAATGGGGCAGCGGCATGGCTTGCGCGGCCTTGTAGGGGACGATAAAGGCCAGGGCGTGGTCGCGGTCGCGGAAGGGCGTCGGAGTGGTCAAGTCATTGCTCATATGCTGGACAAACCTTTTAATAGAATTAATAAAAAACATTTAATAGATATACATATGTTTAGTATTTGGGCAAAAATTGTCAATGGGAATTTTTGTCTTCGCCGCACGGGCGCAATATTATTCTATTCGCACATCAAACAAGGAGCATAACCGCTGATGAAATTCGAACATTTTGCCATCAACGTTGAAGATCCGCCCGCGGTTACCACGGGGAGGGAATGGTGATGTTATACCGAGATTTTGGCAAGACCGGCTGGCAGGTCGGGGCGGTGGGTTTGGGCACCTGGAATATCGGCAACCAGTGGGGGGCGGTTGATGACCAGACGGCCTGGGGCACGGTGCGTGCGGCCTTCGGCGCGGGCATGAACCTCTTCGACACTGCCGAGTCCTACGGCGTGCCCAACGGGCTTTCGGAAGAGCGGTTGGGTACGGCTCTGGCCGGCATCCGTGACCGGGCCTACTTAGTTAGCAAGATCGGCAATTGGGGCAAGCGCACCGGCGGCGGCATCCC
>PBOD01000096.1 GCA_002724215.1 Gemmatimonadota bacterium
GAAGCTGCGCGACAAAGACTGCACCGCAACCTTCGAACTAGTAACGCCGAACGAATCCTGGGACGTCGAACCCCTGGACTACCTGACCTACCGCCAGGCCCGCAAGATGCCGAGCCGCCCCTACATGTCTGTCCAATTCGCCCGCCACCTCGCTGCCGAGGCCCGGGCCGCCGGCTATTCCCAGGTCAAAGTCCATGCCCACATCGACTGCTCGCTCAACGGCCGCCACGAATTTCCTCTGATCGATCCGAAGGTAGATCTCTCGCAACAGCACTACGGCATGGGCCCGTCCGCTTGGATTCTGCCATTGCCAGAGTCAGAGCCGGGAGAATTGTATTAGCCGTGGCAGTGAGNCGCAGGCCAAATTNTGTCAAGCCCCTGCTCGATNGCAAAGCGTCGCGNTCCCGCTGCCCGCTCAGGTGCCCGTACAGGGCACTGCGCCCAGGCGACGCTCCCAAGCCAGCCCTGGCCGGCCCTGTTTGATCCTGCGCCCGACCCTCGAGCCCGAAGCGTGAGTCGTCCTCCTTACCCCCCGACCTCCGACCCTCCCAAACCCTAAACCGCCCCCCCACGCTCATTATTAACCGCCTGCACCAACGCCCGCATATAAGCAATAGAATAAGCCAACCCCGTATCCCCCCCACCCGCCATCGCCGGAATGTGATCGGGAATNATCGCCCCGTCGTATTCCACCGCCCGGAGCGCCTGCATCACCCGGTGCATGTCCTGGTAGCCGTCGTCGATAAAAGTCTCCCGCCACGGCNCGGGCATCGGGTTGCTGACATTGCGGAAGTGGATCTTGTGCAGCTTGTTGCGCTCGCCGAAGTAGTGGATGGCCTCTTCGACCGATGCCCCCATGCCCTGCTTACCGCCCTCCAGCCAGCAGCCCACGCACAAACACACGCCGATATTGGGACTGGCGGCAATATCCATCGCCCGCTTGTAGCCGGCAAAGGTGCCGAAGATACAGCGCGGGATGCCCCCCAAGGCATAGACCGGCGGATCATCGGGATGAATGCCGATATAGACGCCCTCGCTCTCGGCGACGGGAGCGATCTGGCGGATCATATATTCGTAGTTGTCCCACAGCTCATCTTCACTNTATGCCCGCCCGTGCGTCAATGCGCCCTTGTAGACTTCTCCATCCCAGTTGCCCTCGGCCTCTTTGATATCGAGTACCCGCGCCGTCACTCCGCCGCGGCCCGTGGTATGGCCGCTGCTCCAGATGCCATTGCCCATGTGGGCGTAGGTATTGTAGTAAATGCCAGCGGCGCTCAGGTTGCGGATAAACTGTTTGAACTCTGCGATCTTTTCGTCGCGGCCGGGCAGATTGAGGGTAATCTCGGGGACATTGTGCACCGAGTGGTTGGCGATGCGGTAGATCTGCAGGCCGTATGGGGCCAGCCGCTCCCTGCACTTTTTGTAGTACTCGGCGGTGTGTCGGTCGCGCTCGTTGATGATGTACATCGCCCATTTGACATCGAGCTGCTGCAGGAGTTGCAAGTGCTCATCGGACGTGCCATCCGACACGTAGGTGCCGATCTGGATGCCCGGGTGGTCGCCGTAGAAACCCGGGACCGCGCGCAGGGGATGGGTCGCTGTCTTGTCGCTCATGTCGGTTCTCCTTTGCAATGTGTTTATTCGGACCAGTACTCGGCCAGTAGCGCACGGGCGGAGCCATCGGCCCCTTCCGCCGCGGCACGGGCCCGCAAATCGGCCACCGCGCCGATCTCGATGCCATAGGCTGCGCCGTGCTCAGCCACCGCGCGCGCATAGGCCGCCACCGCCGCTTCCCAATCGCCGCGGGCCAGGTAGGCCAGGCCCAGGTTGAATAGCGCGACGCCATTGGCCGAATCGGCCACTGCGACGAGATAGTGCTCTATCGCCTCATCGACGCGGCCGTCGGCATAGAGCGCCCAGCCGAGATTGGTGCGAGCGGGACCGTGGTCTGGCTCGCGCGCCAGCACCGCCTCATAGGTGCGGATGGCCCCGGCCGTCGCCCCCGACGCATAGAGCGCCGAGCCCAGGTTGAAAAGCAAATCGGTCCGACTCTCGTCAAACGCCAGTGCCTGGCCATAGGCCAGCACCGCCCGGGCCGTCTGGCCCGCCCGGTCCGCGCCCAGACCAATATTGGCGTAGATGGCGCCGACCATCGCCCGCGCGTCGAGCCGTTCTTGCTCGGCGAGTGCCGCATGGAACGCGAGGACGCTATCGGCGCTCTGCTGGCGCGCCGCCGGATCGCCAGACACGCTGACCAGCGCGTGGTGGATCAGACCGAGCCGCGGCGACTCCGGCCGGGCCCGCCGCGCCGCCTGTACGTCGGCCTTGATATTTTCACCCAGGCCTAGCTTGACCACACAGAGCCGATAATAGGCATCCTCCAACGGGATGATATCGCCGCCGACGGCGATTGCGCGTTCCAATTCGGCAGTACCGGTGGCGTAGTCGCCCTGCAACAGGTAAAAGCGGCCNATAGAATAGTGCGACAACGCCTCGGTCTTCTTCAACAGCGCATAGCTCGTCGCGCCCAGGCCCAACAGTATCGCGGCNTAGAGCAGGTACCCGCCCGCGCCGCAGCGACCGACCAGCAACCCGCCCACCCGCTGCAAGCCCCACGCCAGCAGCAGCGAAGATCCNGCCGAGGCCATGTAGAGGTGCCGCGAGGGGCCGTGCACCANGTGGATGTGAATTTCCTCCGAAACCATGATAAAGGGCAAGAGCGACAGCGAAATCCATGCGGCCCAAATNCCNGGCAGGTCCATCCGTCGCCAGACCAAAATCCCCAGGCCAGCAAACACCAGCCCGCCAAAGTAAATCTCCCACCCCTGTTGCTCGTACACCGTCAGCGGCAACCAGTGCGCAGTGGTAAACAACCGCCCTGCAAGCCACAGTAGCACCCGTCCCATTGCCGGAATCGTCGCGATCGGCGAGTCGGTCGCCAGTTGCCGCAGCGATACCCAGGTCGTCGCCCCCTCGCGATCGGTGATCTGCAAGAGCAAGTACACCTCGAGCAGCANGATCAAGCCCAGCGGCACCAGCGGCTTAAGCGCCGCGGCAGCATCTCGCCCCTGCGCCCACGACCAGTACCACAAAAAGGGTAACACCATCACCGCAGCCTGGTGCGATGCCGTCCCCAACACCAGACACACCCCACACGCTACGAGCCAAAGAGTGCGCCGCTCGCGCGCGTAGCGCGCATAGCAGATGGCCGCCGCCACACTCCCCACCTGCGCCAGCGGATAGTCCAGGCCCGAGATATAATGCACCCCGCGGAAGTGCCCTACATTGAGAAGGAAGAGCAACCCACCGAGCAGGCTGACCCCCAGCGTTGCCCCCAAGCTCCGCGCCGCCACCGCCAGCAGCAAGCTCGCCAGCGCGTGCACCCCCGCGCAGTAGAGGTGGAACGCCCCCGGGTCGTTGCCCCAGATCAGGTAGCCCAGATAGCGCGCAATCTCCGTTGCCGGTCGGCCCGGCGAATTGAATTCCTTCTCCGCCGCCGACTGGAAGAAGTATCCCAACCCGTCGGCCAACTCGTGGTCGCGGAAGATCTCGTCCTCATGCGTGTCGAGCAACAGATCGCCCAGGCTGCCAAAGGTGAGCACCGTCAGCAGGGCGATGAGCGCGGCGTAGGCCGTCCAGATGCGCCAGTCGTCGGGCAGAGCCCACACCTTGCTTAGTCCCCTGCAAACTCCGCGACCACTGGCAAGTGGTCCGAGTGCACCCACAAGCCCTTGACCTGCGGCCCGTCGTGGCGAAAGCCGGCACGGCGCTCCACCGCGGCGCGGCGCAATCCCGGTGCCAGCGCCGGGCTGGCGTAAATGTGGTCTATGCGCCACGGGGAGATGCCCACGGTGTCCATCGTCAGCTGCACCCCGCCGCCAACGCGCTCCATCGCGTTGACAAAACCCCGCGCCTGTAAGTCGCGGTGCACGCGCTCGTCGAGATCGCAGTTGAAATCCCCCAGCACCACCACGCGGTCCGATACCCCCATCAGCTCCGCTACTCGCGCATCCAGCAGAGCGGCCTCGCGCGCGCGCATCTCCACCTCACCCGGGTGTAGGTGCACCACCACCACCCACGTGGCCTTGCCGTCCACGTCCAATAGCGCCGCCCCCGCCGTGCGGCTGAAGGGCACCACCTCCACGGCGGGATCGAAATGACTGAAGGTTCGCGATTCCAATATCGGATACCGCGTCAGCACGTGTCCCGGATAGGCCGTCGGCGAAGCAAAGGTCGCCGCATGGTAGCCCAGCCGCCGTGCAATCGTCTTGATCATCGGCGCCGTCACGCCCTCTTCCAGCGCGAGGATATCCGCATCGAGCTGGGCGAAGACGCCCGCGAAGTGGTCGATGTGGGCGTCGCCGCCGAGACTGCCCAGCGCCTCGAGCGCCTCGCCCGGCGGATAGCCCTGCAAGCCCAGGACGTTATAAGTAATAATGCGCATGGTCCTACCGCGGCTCGTACGTGTCCGACCCGGCCAGCGCCAGTTCGGTCGCCCATATATTGCGATAACAGACCAGATCGTTGTGATCCTGCAACAGCAGCGGCCCCGGCGCGGCAAGATCCTCGTCGATGGCCGCGCCCGTCACCCCGGGCAGCTCGACATTGTTGTGGATCACCTGCCCGTTGTGCAGGACCGTCAGCCGCGGCCCCGGCGCCCCGGCGCGCGGCGCGCGGAAGAATACGTCGTAGGTCTGCCAATCCAGCGGCGGTTTGCAAGCGTTGGTCAGCGGCGCAAATTGATTGTACACCGCGCCGCAATCGCCCATTCCGGGCATGTTGAGCCCGTAGGAATCGAGCACCTGTATTTCGTAGCGGCCCTGCAGAAACACACCGCTATTGCCCTTGGCCTGGCCCGTGGCCTCGGGCATGTCGGGGCAGCGAAATTCCAGGTGCAGATAGAAATCCGCAAAGCGCTCCTTAGACTGTATATCGCCGGTCCCGGGCACTACGTGCATGACCTGGTCCTCGACCGTCCAGCCCGCCGGCTGGCCATCGCGAGTGGTCCAGTTGTCGAGGTTGTCGCCATCAAAGAGCGAGACGGCGTTGGCCGAAGGAGCGAGTCCTAATGTGTCCATAGGGTATCCTTTTGCGTTAGGTGGTTAAAAATCCTCAGCCCTGCGCCGGCTCCAGCCCCAGCAACACCAGCAGCCAGGTGCGGTGCCAGTAGGCGCTGTTGATATAGGGATTTTGCGCCGAGGGCCAGTTGGTCCAGTAGGTCTGGTTGTGCGGAATCCGGTGGTAAAATTGCAATAGCGGAATCGCCGGCAAATGGGGCAGCCACACTTCCAGAGCCTGGTGGAAGAGTGCCTGCAATTGCGGATCGTACGGGTCGGTGGTGCCCATCTCATCGACGATGGCGTCGAATTCCTCGTTGCTCCAGCGCCAGAAATACGGTGTCGGGCTGCCGGTCGGCTGCACGAACTGGCTGTGGTAGAGCCGGAGCGTGAAGTAGGGATCGCGCACGCTGCCGCCGTGGCCGAAGATAAAGGCCTGGGCGTGGCCGGAGGTCATGCGCGAATAGGCGTCGGAGGTCTGGCGAAAGCTGGCGTCGAAGCCGCCCTGCCGCAGTTGTTCGACCAAAACCGGAGCGAAATCCATCATAAAAGCGAAGACATCAATGACGATCTTGAAGCGCGCGCCGTGTCTGGCCCAGAAGCCCTCCCCGTCCTTGACCCAGCCCTTGCGCGTCATGATCTGCGCCGACCGGGCCAGATCGAAGCTATCGACCGGATGGCGGTGCAACAAGTCGCCGGTATTGCGGGTATATTTAATCAGCGAGGGAAAATCTGGGAAGGGCAGCACCGTATGGTCGCCCGCGTTCTGCATGCCGATCTCCACCAGCTGGTCGCGGTTGACCGCGTGGTTTATGGCCCAGCGGATTTCCGGGTCGTTAAAGGGCGCTTCGAGATTGTTGAAGCCCAGCGATACCGGCCACCAGTCCAGATAGCCGTAGGGCGGTTCCGAACCGCTCCATGTGGTGACCTTGGGATTGTGGTCGAGAATCGTTCGCACATTGGCCGGCAGCAGCGTGCCGCAAATATCGAGCCCGTTGGCGATCATATTCTGTACGCGCTTGGCCTCCTCCTGCCGCGGCAAGTAGATCACCCGCTCGACCCTGGGCAGCTCGCGAAAGCCGATCTTGGCCGCCCACCAATCCGCGCGCACGTCGTAGACCCGCTGCTCGGGTGACGACAATACCAGTGTATACGGCCCGGTCACCACCGGCCATCCTTTGGCCACATCGAGATTCTTAAAACTCTTGGCGTCCTGGCCCTCCCAGATATGCTTGGGCACGATGGGAATACCATTGTCGAAATTGTGGGTAAAATACGAAAACACGAAGCGCGGATTGGGCGCCTTGAGTGTAAACCGCGCCGTCAAACTATCGACCGCCACCGCCTCCGCCACCCACTTATCCATATCCACCGAAAACAATAGCTCTGGCGCATTGGCCCTGAGCATATTGACCGTAAAGACCAAATCGTGCGCCGTCCACGGCCGCCCATCGCTCCACTCGACGCCGGGCCGGATCTCAATCACGACCTCAGTATGGTCTTCGTTGTACTGATGCCCCTCGGCGATCCACGGCGTAATCGCCCCATCCGAACTATAGGCGTTGTAAAAGTACAACGGCTCATAGAGAAAATTGTATCCCGACGTCGAGGTCGCCGTCGGCAAGTACGGATGAAACGAATCGTAATCCTTAAACTGCCCCGCGCAAATATCCGACAAACAATCCGAAATAAACGTCCTTTCCCGCGGAACCTGCTTTAATCCAACAGCCCCACCACCTGTCTCTCCCCCACCCCCACAGGCGATCAGCACATAACTCCACAAAACCAACAGCCGATCCATTATCCCCTCCTACCCATTTCAATCGAGGCGTAATACGCCAACCTGGCGGAGGGAATGCCCTTCTGCAATCCGTCCACTCTCGCAGCAATACCCCACACTATAAACAAAAAGCCCCCCGCCGGACACTCTCCAGCGGGGGACTCCTAGCTACTTCTACTGCCCTGTGTGCTTAGGCGATCACATCCACCTGCGACCCACTATCACCCCCCGCAGCCGGCGGCTGCACCTGCTGCACCGTCGCAATCAAACTCAACGCCGCCGCCGCCTGCGCATCCAACCCCTTCTTCACCGCACTCACCGACATCGCGCTCTCTACCCGCGCCTGACTCATCGCCATTCCCAAAGCGACCAGCGAATTGGTCGAGCCGCTAATTTCCATCGTCGCCTTCCTCGGTTAGGTTCTCCCCATTCTTATCGACCAGATTCCGCTTTTACTTGAATCCACCGATCTTGACGCCAGCGGCGCGGGGGAATATCATTCGCTCGTCCCCAAAACCCGGAATTACGATGAATGCAAATCTGACCGGCAAGATTGCCCTGGTCACCGGCGGCAACTCCGGCATTGGCCGCGCCGCCGCCCACGCCTTCGCGGCCAGCGGCGCTACGGTCGTCGTCGCGGCCCGGCGCCAGCGCGAGGGCGAAGCGGTCGTCGCCGAGATCGCCGCCGCGGGCGGACAAGCCGAATTCGTCCAGAGCGATGTCTCCCGGGCCGCTGAAGTCGAGGCGCTGACGACGAGCATTGTCGCGCGGTATGGCCGCCTCGACTGCGCCTTCAACAACGCCGGCGTCTACCGGGGCGGTCCCGTGCACGAATTCAGCGAGGAAGACTGGGACACCGTCTGCAATGTCAACCTCAAGGGCGTCTTTCTCTGCGTCAAATACCAGGTGGCGCAGATGCTCGAGCAGGGTGGTGGCGCCATCGTCAACAACTCTTCCATCTATGGCGTTTCCGCCGCCGCCTACTCGACCGCCTACTCTGCCAGCAAACACGGCGTCTCCGGGCTGACCCGCGCGGTGGCGCTCGAAGTCGCCACCCGCAACATCCGCGTCAACGCCGTCTGCCCGGGCTTCACCCGCACGCCGATGACCGAAGCCGCGCTCGACGACGAGATCGACGGCGCGCAGATCATGAACATCTCGCCGATGAAGCGCGCCGGCCAGCCCGGGGAAATCGCCGCGGCGGTGGTGTGGCTGTGCTCGGACGCGGCCTCCTTTGTCACCGGCCAGACGCTTGCGATCGACGGCGGCGTGGTCGCCGGTTTGACTCCACCCAGCTGAGCAGTGACCATGGCTGAAGAGACCGTCGCGCGCAGCGAGCCCATCGATGCCGACAAGACGCTCAACGAAATCAAAACCGCCGAGGGCTGGCGGGTCGAGATCGTCAAAGACGACCGCTCGATCTCGCGCCTGTGGATCATCGACCGCCAGATGCGCATCGGCTCCTGCCCGGTCTACACCGGCGGTATCGCCGGGGTTGGCACTGACGAAGAGTACCGCAATCAGGGCCTTTCGCGCCGGGTTATGCAAGCCTCGCTGGCGTTGATGCAGCGCGAGAGCTACGACGCCTCGATCCTCTTCGGCATCGAGGATTTCTACCACAAATTCGGCTTTGCCACCTGCATGCCCGAGCGCCGCCTCTACCTCCGCACCCGCGACGCCGAGCGGGCGCAAAAGCACTTGCGCATACGCGCGATGCGCCCGGCCGATCTGGCCGCCATCAAGCGCATCTACAATCGCGACAACGCCGCACGCACGGCCTCGGTGGTGCGCGACCGTACCTGGAAGCCCTTTGCGATGGGCTCTTTCTTCGGCATCGAAGCCAGAATCCAGGTCGTACTCGACGACAAGGATCGGGTGGTCGGCTACCTCGCCTACGATGAGGTCAGTCGGCACTGCCGCGCCGCCGAAGTCGGCGGCCGGGGCGACGAGGTCTTCAGCACCATTTTACACTGCATGGCCCGCCGCGCCGTCGATCTGCGCAAGGAACAGCTTTCGTTCAGCCTGCCCGTAGACCACCCCTTCGCCCGCTTCTGCCGTCAGTACGGTTGTCGCGACAGTACGCATTTTGACCGCAACGCTGGGCCAATGGGCCGCTTGATCGCGGTGGATTCCTTCTTGGTCAAGATCCTGCCCGTGCTCGTCGAGCGCTGGGGCACGGCCGATCGCGCCCTCGGGTTGGGCTTTAAAACCGCAATCGGCTCGTGCGCCATCGGTTGGCACAGGGAGCGACTACAGCGCCTCGACACCAGCCACGGCGCCCTGAGCGTGCGCGTAGACCAAGACGCGCTGATACAACTGGCGATGGGCTATCTGACGGCAGGCGACTTGAAAGCACAAGACAAGCTCCGCGCCAGTAGCGGAGCCCTGGCTTTATTAGAGCAACTTTTCCCGCAACAAACAGCCCACATGTGGTGGGCGGACCGCATTTAAGGAGAGCATGCAATGGCAAAGAAAGTGAGAGTCGGCATCATCGGCCTCGGCTGGCCCGGCCGCGAACACCTCAAGGGCTACAAGCAGGGCCGTGACGCCGAGGTCGTCGCGCTCTGCGATCAAAACGGCGAGCTAGCTACCGAGCAGGCCGCCGAGCACGACGTCCCCCACATCTTTTCCGACCACAAGCAGATGTTCAAAGAGATCGAGTTGGACGCGGTTAGTGTCTGTCTGCCCAACTTCCTCCACGCCCCTGTCGCGCTCGACGCGCTCAAAGCCGGCAAGCACGTCATCTGCGAAAAGCCTCCCGCGCTCGACGCCCGGCAGGCCCGCCGCATGGCCGATACCGCTAAGAAAAATAAGCTCACGCTGATGTACGCTCTGTGCTTGCGCTTCGGCGGCCAGCAAAAACTGGCCAGGGACTATATCGAGCAGGGCGAGTTGGGCGAGATCTACTACGGCCGCGCCGTCTACCACCGGCGCCGCGGCATCCCCACGGGGGTCGGCTCGTGGTTTGTCGACAAAAAGCGCAGCGGAGGCGGCGCGCTCATCGATATCGGGGTCCACGCGCTCGACTCGACCTGGTGGCTAATGGGCACGCCCAAACCCGTATCGGTCTCGGGCTCGGTCTTCCAGCAGTTCAAGCGCGTGTTGCCCAAGGCAGCCCAGGCGCACTTCAGCGTCGACGACTCGGCCTTCGCGCATATCAAATTCGCCAATGGCGCCGCTCTCCACCTCGAGTGCAGTTGGGCGCTCAACCTGCCGGGCGGCAGCGCGCTGCAGATTGCCGGCACCAAGGGCGGGCTCGAGCTCAATCCGCTGCGGATCTACTCCGAGCGCAAAGGCGTACAGTTCGACACCACCCCGGAGGTGCCCAACGCCGATATGTTCGCCGGGCAGACCGGGCACTTTGTCGAATGCATTCAGAAGCGCAAGACGCCGCTGATGTCGGGCGAGCAGGGGGTGCAACTAATGCAGATGCTCGACGCGATCTACAAGTCGGCGGCGACGGGCAAAGAGGTCAAGATCAGCTAATTCAAAAAAAACGCGATCTGCGGAACCTACCTCCGCCCTCGCGCGTTGAATGCTATGCGGGTCGATCCGGTCTCGATTCGCATCCCTCCCTTACGGCGAGAGGCGCACCTCACCGGGGCGCGCCTCTCGCCGTTATCTTTTGCTCTTTCCGCAAAATCGCCCCGCCTCTCCCATACACAGCCTCTAATATATAGAACGCGTACGCGCATGTGCGCGCGATTAGCACTAGACTAGAGGGTAGCTTTACCCTGTCTTGAACTTATTTATATAATATCATATATTATCAAATAAATCGCCCCGCTAAGGCGTCTCACAGGCTCTCTGAGCTATTTGGGGCAAAAAGCCCTGGGGTTTTTTAATAAATCCCCCTGAAAACCGCCTGAAGAGGCTTTTGCGGCCCTCACAGGGCCAGATTTGCGGCTTCGCCCGGTGGAATTACCCTCTCTTTACCTCCAGGAGTACTCGCTTTGGCCAAAGAATTGTCGTGTTGGGCCGACTATCCCGACTTCATGACCATCTCGCAGACCCAGCAGTTGCTCAATGTCGGCCGCGCCACGGTCTATCGCTGGATNGAGGCGGGAGTTTTGCCGGGGGCGATCCAATTCGGCGACACCTGGCGNATCAGCCGNGAGATGCTCAAGCGCTATGTCGAGGGGTATATGACGCGGGGCTAGGNTGTCTGNCAGTGCCCGCAGTAGCTTGNANTTCAGCGGCAACNGGCTCGATCCGCGCACGTATGGGGACNAAGCGCTCGCGCAGCTAGCGGCGATGTTTGCGNAGGGCTTTGTCGAGNNGTTGGCCGGTGCGNGGCCGCAGGGCNTCGATCCCATATTGCCGCAGTTGNAAACGGCGTTGGAGAAATAGCTCGAAAGCGGANTCGTACTTTCTGTGGTGGAANTATTCNGTNCATTTGTGCATATTTGATCCGCNTNCATCNTCGNTNCGACGGCAGGNGCAGAGTGCNANTCTGCGNNCACTCCGGTCGCNACAGCAATGGGAATACGGACTATGCTACGGCAAACACGGGCTACTTTCTGCGTACTGATAGCGGCACTGGCAGCGTTCGTGAGCTGTCTTCCCGCATCGACACCAGATGCAGGCGCACCGCGCGCCGACGCGGCTGCGCTTGCGNCCGAGCCGCAGAATCAAANCGCAACCACTACCGCAATGCCGTCTGTGGTGGTCGCCGAATACGATTTTGCCGCACTCGATTCGGCAGGCGCCTTCCAGTCGCTCGAAAAGCTGGATGCAGCGGTTGTCGACGATCCTCTGTACAAAACCGGTGAAAGGCGGTTTTACGGCTACCGCCTCAGTGAGGTCCTGTCGCTTCTCGACGGATTTGCGGACATCCCGAGGAATAGTCACAAACTCGTGTGGGTATGTGCGGACGGATATCGCACTACCTATGATTTCCATGCCATTCGCGGCGGCTCAGGTATACTCGCAACCGGTCTTTCGGATCGCGACGGCCGCGCCTGGGAATCGTACACGCGCGGCAAGATGACACTATTGCCCGCCCCATTCTACCTGGTCTGGGAGGGCGAAGGCCCCGACAACGGCCGGCCCTGGCCCTATCAGCTCACCAAATTGCAGGTTATTTCTAGCGAGCNCATCGCCATGCGCCTGGAGACGCCGCAGCCCGAATTGCACGGCGAGGGCGAGATGCTCTACAAAAAACATTGNATGTCTTGCCATTCGATGAACTTGATCGGGGGCGTAATGGGCCCGGAGATGAACGTGCCGCGCAACATCCTCGAATATCGGACCGCAGCGGATTTTGTGGCTTTCGCAGCAAACCCGCAGGCCTTCCGAGCGCGCAGTCCCATGCCGAAAATGCGTTATCTCGGCGAGGATACGCTCGAGAAAATAACCGGCTATGTCGCCTCGATGTCGGCGCGCAAGGTCTGCGTAACGCCGATGGCCTGCGCCGAGTACGCCGACGCCACCAAGTAGTTGCTTGCGCGCGGCCGCCGCGCATGGCAATATCCTCCGTGCGGCAACTGTTGGCCCCCGNTTAGCAACGGCTCGATACCGGTGCTAACCGGTGTCAATTGACNCGCGAGCNACCGTCAGCGAAGCAACACCATCCTCTGCGTTCGGCGCACGGTGTTTGCGTCCNGCGCACCTGGCAAACGCAACCTGTAAAGATACACCCCGCTGCCGAGCATCCGGCCATCGTCAGCTGTTCCCCGCCAGTGAAGCTCGTGATAACCCGCCGGGCGTATGCCCTGATCGAGCGCCGCCACGCGCTGTCCGGCGCTGTTGAATATTTCCAGCACCGCCCTGGCGGGCGCGGGAAGGCCGTACGAAATCAACGTCGAGGCGTTGAACGGGTTGGGGTAGTTTTGCGCCAGAGAGGGGGCCGCGGGCAAAGATGATGTCGTTTCTTCTGCAATATCGGTGCTGCTATCAGACTCGTCTCCGGCAATAATCACGGCTTTGGGCGATTGCGAATTAGGTACGAAGAAGAGCGGGTCGCCTGCGGGGCGGAGACCATCGGCTGCCAGCGGCAAGCGCCACAGGTGCGCGGTGTTGACCCCATCGTCTTCNAGCCACTCCTCAAATACGACCTCGCGGTCCCCATTGGTGAAGTTGGGGAAGGTAAAGGCATTNTANCCCAGCCGGTGGAGCACGCCGCTCTCGTTTGTGCATAGATCGAGCACTTTTATCTCTGTGGTCGCATTTTCCTCATCTACCTTCTCGTAGAGCAAACGGCAGTCATCAATCGACCCATCGGCCAGGATGGTATTGGAAAGCGAGGAGTTGCCGATGTGGACGCCCTTGGGCTGAGGCGGAAACAAAGACCACATCACCTCACCCAGCGGGTCGAGCACATTGACCGTCCAGAAATCTATGGTTTGCCCCGCGGGCCCGGGGATGCTGTTGAACACGTCGTATACGACATAATTCCCGGTGGCGTCCCACTGCAGCGCATCGGCGTAGCGCGCAATCGATTGCGCGATCTCGTCCTGCGTCGTCCAGTGATAGAGCTTTATGCGCCGGTTATTTTCCGGCAAGTCGAGATCGAAATAATAAATCGACGANTCTTCGTACACCGTCGTCGCAACCAGTTGCGATCCATTTGGCGATAGGGCTATCGAACTCCAATCGCCATCGTCATTGATGACCTCCTCATCCGATCCATCCGTGCCGATATAGCGCAGGTTGTTGTCGCTGTCGATAAACAGCAGAAATTCTCCGTTCAGCGGCGCCGTTATCGCATTGCCGGTCTCCGCAAATACCTGCGTTGTCGTCAGCTGGGTTATCGCCTCCCAGTCTCCGCTAAACTCCCACGTCGGCTTGACCATCCACAGGCTGTTGTCGCCGTCGAGTTCCGCCGCTACCGTCGCGACCCAATGCCCCCCTTGCCCACCGCTGCTNGACACNGGCGGCACCGGCTCTGCGTCCGGCTCGATCTCGCCGGNGGGTTCCTCGACTTCGACGACAATGCCCACTGCGGCGAAAGCGTTGCGCACCGCCTCNACTTCGGTCGATTCTTCGCCGAACAGGTCGCTTGCCGCCCGCTCGGCGGCGACGCGGCAATCGACAAACTGGCTGCGCGGTGACAGATAGGCCGCGTCTAGAATGTGGTAGTAGACCCGGGCTGTTTTCTCCCTGCCGATGGCTTCGGCAATCAGATAGGCGGCGCGATTGGGAATGCCGCTGTTGTAATGCACGCCGCCATTGTCGTCGTCTTCGTCCATGTATAGATACTCGTCCATATGAGCCGGCTGCCAATGGTAGCCNCCGGGCTCATCGCCATTGTGCGGATCCCGNAGGTCGCGCAGCGCTCCGGAAGGAAAGTAATCCTCNTTGACAACATCCTCGCCCAACTGCCANTCCTCGTCGTCGACCATCGCGCCGAATATGTCCGCAAACGACTCGTTGAGNGCTCCAGACTGGAAGCGATATTCGAGATTCACCGTGCGTTCGATGATTCCATGCACCATTTCATGTGCNGCGACGTCGAGCGAGCCCGCCAGCGGGCTGAGAGCCGAGCCGCCGTCGCCATAGGCCATNTAGACGCCGTTCCAATAGGCGTTCTCCATCGACTCGCCATCCTCGGTGACATGTACGACCGAAATGGTCGATGTGCCATCGCCGGCGATACCCAAGCGGCCGTGGGTCTCGCGAAAATACTCATAGACCCGCTCCATATTTGTATGAGCACTCACCGCAATGGGATCGGCAAAGAAATTATCGTCACTCGTGACATTTTCTATGGTCTCGGCATCGGTNTATCGCGCGTCGAGCGTCCACAATGCGCCTTCTGGCGCATTTACAGCGTAGTTCCCCTCGTCAAATCCCTCGCGCGATCCGTCGATCAAATAAAAGGTGCCATCGTCCTCGAGCGTGTGTAAGTCAACCGTGTTGCCCTGNAGATCNACTCCGCTNCCNATGGCTCGNCCGTCGGAGGGCGAGGCCTGGAAATTGTCGAGGAGCTGGCCGCTCTGTGCATCGACGAAATAATTCCACCGTTGGTGCGCATTGGGCCGTATTTCGATCTTCCAGGTCAGGCGCACCGGGTCGTGTAGCCGGGCGCTCCACAGCCACAATTCCGCCTGTGGTCCCTCATAGCGCAGCAGGCGGCGTATGGCGCCATTGAGATCCTCGATCCGCTGTTTGCCCGCCAAATCCGCCAGCGCGACATCAACCGCCGTGCCCGCCGANACCGCTGGTGTGANCTCGGCGATATGCTCGGGCGTGGGACCATAGCGGCCATTGATNGCATAGAGCCCCCGGTCCGGGCTCCAATGCCCGATGAGTTCAGCGCCCCAGATCGGGACGCCTCTGTACTGCTGCGCCAGCCGTACGTGCTCGCGACCGGCCGCATCGCGCCACGTCGACCCGTGTTCGAGTTCGGCGTGCGGATCGCGCAGATGGAAAAGCGCTGCGTGCTCGGCGACAAAATCGATCAGGGCAGCCGCCGGCGAGACCATCATAGCGCGCTTGGCAGCCGGTCGGGANGAGTCGAATTGTACAAAAATCGGCGTTTTGCCGCGCGNATCCCGCCAGATCTTCCATCCAGTGGTCGCCTGGGCCCGCTTGCCAGCGGCCAATCGCCGATTGAGCCGTCCCTGTCCGAGAGCCTGAGCGCGGTGGGCAGGGGGCATCTGCAATGTGCGGGTGCCGGTGGCAGTGGGGCCGTTGGGTGCTTTGGTCAACTTGGCATTGGTGCGCGCCCACGCGGCGCACGGGAGTAGAATCGCCAGGGCGAAGATGGTGAAGATCAGGCGCATACTCCATAACCGGATGTGCAGCATAGCACTATCTCTCCGTCGTATTGTCCGCGTCTTGGGCAACGTCGGCGCACAGCTTGCGGGTGGCGCGGTACCACTCCGTCAAGGGCGGGTTCGTGGACCAGGTCCACACTCTTTTCTCGTCGGGCTGGGTGAGCACCACTCTGTAGGTCAGGTTGCCGGGGCGATCGGGCGAAGGCAACGCAGTCAGCTCAGCCAACCGNTCCCGTATGCTCGCCACGGACAGCATATGGCTACCAAGNCTGTCGGTTGCACCCAACGCCGATGCGCGCCATTTGCGCACGCGTCCGGCGGCATTGAAGTCGCACCCCGTCACCAGGCCGGTGATCCCACCGCCCCTGCTCACGGAGAGGTAGAATGACTCTNNGGCCGCCGACTCGTCGCGAGCCTGTGGCGCGCAGGCTACCAAATAGAGCATCGTTGCGATCGACAAATAAAGAATGTATATCCGTAAGCCGCGCATTCGTTCCGAGCCCAATCACTTCGTTTCTTATCATAAAGGTGCCGCAAAAGCCGCGCCAACCCACACCTGCAAGCACATCAATAACGCGCATTGCGTCAAGCGCCTCAGTGGCCTGTACGCGCAAATATCGCGATCGCACANACCTCATATCTTTGCAAAAGGAGCCGCAGCAGCTGTATAGATAGCGGGTCACAGCCAGCGCGGGTGATCCGCGCCCNGTTCGCGCCAGCCCTGCGTCAGCGGTCGGGCCTGCTCTCCCTCTGCTCCCGCCACCCAGATCGTCGGCGCAGCACCCGTCGGCGCGCGGCAAAACAGCAATTGCTTGCCGTCGGGCGACGCGCTCTGGCGAAAGTCCCATATCCCCTCTGCGGCCTCGGTCAGCGCCTCGCTGGTGCCGCTGTCNATATCAAAGCGGCGTATCTGCGCTCCGCCCCGCGCCTGTTCCGGCACAAAATCCCGATTGAAGTGATCCACATCCGGCCGTTGCGGCTGATACGCCCATGGCACGCGCGCNCCGGGTGTGCGGCACGAGGCAATGAGCGCGCCGTCGGGCGTCCACACCGGCATATTGGAGCCGCCGCCGTGGCGCTCCCGGGGTCCGTAGCTCGCGGCAAACCACAGTGCCTGGTCGCTGGTGAGGCGGCGTTGTTGCGAGCCGTCCGGGCGGGCAATCCACAGGTCGGCCCAGTCGTGGCCGGGATCGCCTTTGTAAAGACAGCCNTGGTAGGCCAGCCACGCGCCGTCGGGCGACCACTTTGGACCGAAGAATAGCCAATCGTCATGCCCCGCTACGAGCTGCCGCTGTTGTCCGAAGGGATCGCTGGTCCAGATCTGATAGCCCTGCGGGCTCGCCAGGTGATAGGCCAGCCGCGTTCCATCGGGACTNNAATCGAATCCATATGGCAACCCCTCGCCGAGCTGCGTAATCGGCCGCGCGTCCGTNCCGTCAAGCGAGACATTGTAGATCTGCCCGCCTTCGTCGCGCACCACCTGCACGAGCATGCGCGCGTCGTCGAGTAGAAGCTGCGGGGTCTGAAAGGCCGCCAGCCGGGGCGCAATGACGACCTCGCTGAGCGCGTCGTCTTCCAGATCGCAGATCCAGATGTGNGTTGGNGTNTGGTGGTAGTATNCGGCAAAGGGCTTGCCNGGGCCGTCGCGGCGGGCTTCCATGCTGAGCAGCAGNAGCCGGCGACCGTCGGAAAAGACCGCGGCGGGTTGCCAGGTCTCCTGGGCCGGGAAGTCGAAGGCAAGGTAGCGCGGGACCGGAGCGTCGGGATCGACGAGGGCGGTATGCCCCTGGGAGGTGAAGAGGATTCGCATCGTTTGCAAATGGCGAGATGCGCTCAAACCAGATCCAAACCGACGATCTGCTTTTCATCTAATTCGACGGGCTTCTCCACAGCGCCCTCATCTGCTGCGGCCCTATCCACCTCGTTTATCGTCTTCACCTGGGCTAAAGTATCCGCGGGCGCAATATCTCGCACGCATTCGTCATAGAGCCTAAACCAGGGCAAGCCGTAGTCGGTATACGTCTCCGCTGAAATAGGTGTCGATGGGGCCTTGTGGCCGGTGATATAATGAAAGGCCTGGCTGTTGACGATATGCACATACACCTCGCCAAAGTTGCTCGTATCCCACACATCCACCCCATACTCATCGGGGTAGATCTTCTGCTCCATCTTACCCCCCGCCCCCAGGCCCATCTCTGGCGCAGATGGTGCGTATGCACAGATCTGCTCTTCCATGCACGGCAACTCGTAAACTGGCTCCTCAAATATTCCCTCCTTGGGCGCATAGACNATCATTTGCAATCCACCAAACTCCGCCTTGCCCGTTAGTTGCTCCTCCACCGTATATCCCCCACCCAGCGGCATGGCCACAAACTGACGGATATACCCTTTCCCCGCATTAATGCCATCTAACCAGGGTTGATCGGGTGTGACGAGATAATTTTGCTGCGTGCGATTGAGCTTTTTGTGCATGCGTTTGCCGGTGACGGCGTTGATATGGCCTGCGGCGACCTTGACGGCACTCGGGCACCAATCCGAGCCGCCGAAAGAAAGCCACAGGGCTTCCCGCTGATACATCGGGATAAAGACACCGCCGTATTCGTTCCAGGCCTCGGGTACTCGATCGGCGTAGTCTCTTACTCGATAGATGGGAAACGCCCCCAGGCTCGGGGGCAATGGGTAGGTGTTTCCATCATCCGGAATGCGCAGGGTGCGCTCGAACTGCACCGTAAAATGGGGACCGACGTGAATCGCAGCGCGATCGACATTGAGCTCCAGCATAGCCTAGCCCGCTTTCTTTGGTGAGATGCGTCGTGGCGCAGAAAGACGCTCGGGAACCAACCCGGGCGCTGATATTCTCCGCAGAAGATGGGTTGCGCAAAAGAATNGGCGATCTCGCGCCCCATCCTCACTCGTCCAGATACTGATCCCATTCTTTGGGCCGTTCCGAAGCCCTGTAGTCGGCCACGCCCCTCTGCCGCTTGAGCATGGCCGTGCCGATCTCCTTGCGCGCCCGCTCCCGCATGGGCCGGCTCATCCGGCGCAGGGCCCGCTCCAGCTTGTCCAGTAGCTCCGCCCCCTCATCCAATCGACGCGCATAGTGGCTGAAGTAGCGCTTCTGCTGCCGGGCAAAGTGTCGAGCCCCATGATAGTCTCTGGCCCGGTTGAGCTCGAGCGCTTTGCGCACAATCTCGGCTTGCCAGATCCGGGCGGCCTCGGCGCAGACGTCCTGGTCCCAGACCTCAGTGTATACAGCCTCATCGTGGGCCGGCGTCAGCTCGGCGCTGCATTCCACCTGCTGCTGGCCCTCGGCCGCGCGCCAGCGGGCCGCCACCTGCACGCGCAGCGGCCCCTGGACGCCGNCCGGCACGTGCACGCGAAAGACCGCGCGGCGGGTTGCATTGCCTACCAGACTGCCCAGTACGGCACGACGGCCCCCGGCTGCCAGGCCCACGACTTCAATGCCGAGGCCACCTTCTGCGCCAGAAGCGCCATCCCNATCCATCGCATCGACGGTGATCTCCAGATCGTCGATGACGGTAGCGCGCATGTCTTTTAGTTCGGCCAGCACGACTTCGATAATATCCGCNGGCTGTTGCGTGTGATGCAGCATGCCGCCACCGTGCTCGGCTATCGGCTCAATCTGCTCGGTAGAATAGTCCTCGCCGATCCCCACTGCCGATGTGCTGATACCGCGCCGGCGCAAGTCTGCCGCAACACCAGCGAGCGTTTCGGGATCGACCACGCCCTCGTTGGCCTGCCCATCGGTAAGAATGAGCAACCGGTGGAGNTACTCCGGGTGCTGCTCTTGATGCAAGGCCACCTGCTCGGCGCCCCCCATCCAGCCATCGTGCAAATTGGTGCAGCCCCGCGTCGACAACTCGCCAATCGCAGCGCGGGCCGCGCGCTTGCCCGCCGGCTCGAGTGCCGTCGCCGGCAGGTGCGTCACCNTGTCGCTGGCAAACGAGACCAGCGAGAGCATATCGCGCGCAGCCAAATTCTGAGCAATGCCCTCGCTGGCTTGCTGAGCGGCCTCGAGCCGACTCAAGTCGAGACCGCTGTGGCCCCCGCCATCGTGCGCCTCCATCGAGATCGACGCATCGATTACGACGCCCAGATTCAGCGGTGGCGCATCGCGCTCATCCGGCGCAGCCACCACAGGAGCGGTNGCCTCCACCACCAGGTAGCGCACNGACGCGTGGTGTTGGCGCACCAATGTGCGGTCAAAACGGGCATTCATCTGCAAGGTCGGTTCATTCATCGTCTTTACTCCCGAGTAAAGTGTGGCGCATCAGATCGGCCAGCTGCTCGAAGTCCCTCAGCTGCTCGCCATCCAGNTGGCCCCGTACGTGTATTTCGATATCCGGCGTGACTTCGAGGCGGACCCACTCTTCGCCGCGCGTGCGGCGCGGCACCCGGCCCAGCGCCCCTTGATCGCGCAACCTGGTTAGCAGGGCTTCTAATGGACTTGCCGAGGCGTCGTCCCTGGCGGCCGACCGCTTTGTCGGTCGAGGGGCCGCCGGTGTCGAATGGTCTTCCTCCAAGCGAGCCCCCTGGCTCAGGGCCCGACGAGCTCGCACGTAGTCCAGGGCCGAAGACGGAGCCTCTTGCTCTGCTTGCTCTGTATCGGCGTCTATAAACGGCTCTGTCTCACAAGGCTCTGGCAGCCCACTGGTCGCTACCAGCTGGATTTGTATGTCCTCATCCGGGCCGGCCATCGTCACCAAGCGACGAATCTCGCTCAGGGGCAAATTGTGTTCCTCCTTGAGCTGGCGGATCACGCGCAGGCGTTTGAGGTGGTAGTCGCTGTAGCGGGCATTGCGCCCCAGTGAATCGGGACCGCGCAGCAAGCCTTGCTGGATATAGCTGCGGATGGTACGCGGGTTGATCTGCAGCATTTTGGCCAGGTCGTCCAAGGNGTATTCGCCAGACATGTCTTTCTTTCGTTGGGCCGATATNAGCGCTGCCCGGGTCCGGGGCCATTTNCCATCTGTTTGCCGTTGCNANCGGCCTGGGAGCACGGCGAAAATTTNCGAGCCGCGACACGCAATCAGCACGGGTAATAATACCTAAAATATAATCTTATCAATGCNACATGTCAAATTTATTTTATTTGGGGATTAAGTCGTTATTCCTGACGACGTTAGATCGTTAAATAAATATAACACCATTAACTACAGATCAATAAAAACAACTGCTTATATCTGACTTTCATTATATATAGACTCACGTGTACAATGGCCGCCGCCCCGGGAATAAACTTGACACTGCGCCACTTATACACTATACTTATACACATCATATAGACCCGTGGTCATTTGCAGCCGCTTGCAGCCACGTTAAACAAGTCGCTAAAGAGCTATGCCGGTATCGCACGCGTTAAAAACCCCGAGCTTTTAGCCCGGGGTTTTTTCGGTTTTGCCCCGGACGTCTCCCGCGTCCGGGGCTTTTTTGTACCCGCCGGCCAGCGCCTGCCGCGACCCAAACCGAAAGGCGGGAACGGCCATGAAAACCCAATTTCTCCAAACCCTGGGCGTCTACGGCTACCAGGCGATAGAGCCCATCGTGCTGGCCGCGCTAGTGAGCGAAGATCCCCTCTTGCTCATCGGCAAGGCCGGCACCGGCAAGACCTATCTCCTCAACAGCCTGTCCGAAGCCCTGGGCCTGGCGCACCGGCACTACAACGCCAGCCTCATCAACTTCGACGACCTGGTCGGCTTCCCCTACCCAAACGATGACGGCGAAGAAATTCGTTATCTCCAAACCCCGGCCACGGTCTGGCAGGCCGAATCCGTGCTCATCGACGAGATCAGCCGCTGCAAACCCGAGCACCAAAATCGCCTCTTCTCCCTCGTCCATGAGCGTCGCATCCAGGGGCTGGCCATGCCCGCCCTGCGCTATCGCTGGGCAGCGATGAATCCCTGCCATCTCGACGCCCAGGGGGGCGGCGATTTTTACGAAGGCTCCCAGGCGCTGGATCAGGCGCTGGCCGATCGCTTCGCCTTCATTATCGAGGTGCCCGACTGGGATGCACTGAGCGATGGCGATCGGCTCCAGGTAGCCGACCCCCGCAGCGCAGGCGTTGGCGTCGACGCTGGTGGCCAATTACAGGAGCGGATCGGCCGGGCCAGACACATCTTCCACGGACTGCTCGAGCAGCTACCCGCAGCACTGCGGGAATATGCCGTGACAGTAACCTCGCTCCTCGGCCTATCGAATATCCGCCTGTCCCCCCGGCGGGTGCGGCAGCTTACCCGCAACCTGCTGGCCACTGCAGCGCTAAATGAAGGGCGACTGGACGAAGGCCTATTTGGCCTGACGCTCCAAGCCAGTATTCCACATCCGGCCTGGGGCCAGGCGCCAGACGAGGCCACCCTCCACAGCGCCCACCGCACAGCCTGGGATACCGCCTTTAGTAGCGGCCGCGAAAAATGGCTCCATACTTTCTTGCTCGAGCCAGCGCTGCCCAAGCGCGTCAAAAAGCTACTCTACGATGCGCCCGATACCGATACCGGTACGCTGGCGGTCACCCGGACCCTGGCCATCGAGCCGCCCGAGCGGCAAGCCCTCTTCGCCTTTGCCCTCTATCCGGCCACCCTCGAATGCGCACACAGCCCCATCGGCCGCGAAGGCATCAACGAGTTGGGCAAAATTTGCAGCAGGGTCGTCGATATCGACGAGGACATCCACTGGCAGGAGCGAAGCAGCGCCAGCGACACCCAGCATCCGCAACACGCGCTCCTGTCCCGCACCCTGACCCAACTCAAGGGCAAACGACGCGAGCGAGCAACGCAGCTTTTCCACTACCTGCTGGTCAACGACATCGCTATCGAAACACCCGATGCTTTTGAAAGGGAATTCAACCAGTGCATATATGCCATCCGCGCCTGGCGACGCAAGCACTCCGCCCGGTAGCACCGCCGCCGCTGTACGACCTCCTGCAACTGCCCGGCCTGCTGTGCGAGCGGCTCGGCATCGGCTGGTTGTTCAATATGGGGGGGCCGATGAGCCGCAGGCGCACCGAGCGCATCCACTCTACCCTGCTGGACAATACTCGCTCGGGTATCCAGTGGCCCCGCCAGGAGCTCGTCGTCCTGCATTTTCCACCGGGGGTTTCCCCCGTGGAATGTGTCGAGAAAGTGCTGGCCACATCGGGCTTCTCAACGCCGGACGAAGCCTTAAAACACTACCGCGATCTGCCAGCCGGGATGCACTACTGCCATACGGTGACGCTGGATAAACAGGCGCGGCAGCAAGCGTCGCCGCAGACAGATGGGGCGTTTTTGCGCGCCGCTCTTATCCTCGGCCTGTGCGGCCCCAACTTCTACTCGCCCGACCGCACCGCCATCTGGACCGAAGCCCGGCTTACCCGAGCGGTGGGCCTTTATCACATCGGAGGATTCTATGAAGATTAACCCGCGACGGTTCGAGCACCTGCTGCTTGAACTGATCGACGAAAACCCCCTGGCCTGCCAGGGCGTCCTGTCTATTCTGCAGATCGAATACACCGATCGGGTCCCCACCCTGGCCGTCAGTCTTGAAGCCCCCCCGCGCCTGCTGGTGAATCTCGACTTTCTCGCCACGCACGCCACCAGAGAAATCCATATTAAGTCCGTTCTCCTGCACGAGTTTCTCCACGTGCTGCTCAACCACACCGAGCAGTTCACACAGATGGACCGGGCAACCAATATTGCCCTCGATGCCATCATCAATCACATCATCCACCGGTTGCAGGGCGCAGACTACAGCGAGTTTTTCAGACTCTACTACAAAGACCAACGCGGGTACGCCAGCCTGCTCCGACCTGAGCCACAGCGGTCGATAACCCCCAGCGACAACCTCCACACCTTGCATCGCGATCTGCTCGGCGGCCTGGTCGTGGTGGATGATCTGCTGGACCTAAGCCAGCGCATTCGGCGCGAGCAACCCGGCCAAACCGGGGCTGGCACCCAGCTTGGCGGGGGCAAGATCTTCCTCGGCAATCACGAGGACAACAGGGGAAAAGGGCCGGCCGCCAAGCGGGCACAGGCGGCACTGCAAGAGACATTGCAATCCTCTAACGGCCATGGCATCTACCGCTCGCCGAAGACCCGCGGTTTGGGCGCCGACCCCTACCCGCAACGCTGCGCGGCCAAAGACGAAAATCTCGTCCGCTGGGAACACTCCACCTGGAAGATCTTGCAAGCGCTGTGCACGACCGATCCGCAGACAACCCTCAAAGAAACGGTGGACCAATCCATCCTGCTGCCGGTGCTCAATACTCGCGACCGGCGGGCCTTTTTCAAAACGATCTGGAACCCCCTGATCCCGGAGGTCTCCTGGTCTATTTCTCGCGATAAGCCCCTGGGGACAACCGTGGTTTACTTCGACGTCAGCGGCTCCATGCAAGCCGAGATGCAAGCACTCGTCGAATTGCTCCGACGCCTCATCCGCTATATCCGCAAACCGCTGTGGGCCTTTAGCGATCGCGTCGCTCCGGCCGTTATCCGCGATGGAGTCCTGGAAACGAGCACTTCTGGCGGCACGTCCATCAACAGCGTGCTTGCCCATTTCGCCGATTCCGCGCCAGACCGGGCCGTCGTCATTACCGATGGCTACATCGAGCCGTGCGACACCGCGCTGTTAAATCGACTGCGCAACAAAACTCTGCAGGCCATCGTCTCCAGAGCTGGCTCGACGGGCCCATTGGACCGCGCCGGCATCCCCTGCTACCAGCTGGCCCCCTATCCTGCAGATCGAGTCCTTAACCAGGGAGCGTCAACATGATTCGCTGTGCCGAAGCCGTATTGGACGGCCACCCGGACAAATTCTCAGACCGGATCGCCGACCGCCTCATCGAAGAAGCCTATCGCTTTGATGCCGAGGCCTATGGCCAGATCGAGGTCGGCGTTTGGTCCGATCGCATCTGGCTGAGCGGGGGCATAGCTACGCGGCAGCCCTTTACCACCCCCGTGCGCGATCTGGTAGTCGAAGTCGGCAAGCGCATCGGGTATACCAGGGGCAACCACATCGATGTCGAGCGATATCAGATCGACGCCCAGATCTGCTTCACTGTCGACGATCCTCGTCCCTGGACCCGATCCGTCAATGACCAGGCCATCTGTATTGGCTGGGCCGGCTACGACGAATACACCCACTATCTTCCGCCCGAGCAATTCCTCGTCCACTATTTGCGGACTACACTGATCGAGGCGTTGCAAAACGGCCCAATCGCCGGCGCAGGCCCCGACGGAAAGCTCTTGGTGCGGCTAAGGGAAAGTGCGCTGGGATGGACGCTCGAGCACATCCTGTGCACCCTGCAGCACAGACCGGACACACCCCTGCTGGACCTCACCGCGGCAGTAGTCGAGATCCTGCGTCTGGCCTACGCCGACCTCCAGCACACCGATCCCCGCTGGTGCGGGCCATGGAATGACATCGAACTGCTGGTCAATCCTAACGGCCCCCTGGTCGAAGCCGGAAGCGATGGCGATAATGGCCAGACCGGCCGCAAGCTAGTCATGGATTATTACGGCCCTCGGGTGCCCATCGGCGGCGGAGCCCTCTGCGGAAAAGATCTCGCCCACATCGATCGCGCCGGCGCCTACGCGGCACGACGAGCGGCGCTGGATGCGGTGCGATCTGGTGCCAATACCTGCCAGGTTACGGTCATCTATGCACCGAACGTGGAGCAGCCCCTGGATATCTGTTATGAGATGGAAGGACGGGGAGAGCAATGGCCCATCGATGCGTTCCGACACGAGCGCATTCGCACGCTGAGCCCCTGCCGATCAGCACACGGCGACGACAAAGGGCTCTATCGCCTACCGCGGGCCAGGCCAGGCGATTGGTCTTCTCCCCAATAATCGGCCATTGGCGATGCGGGTTTTCAGCCCGTATACGGACTCGCTTCCTGTTTGGCCAATGAGCGCACCCGTTTGATGTATTCGGGCTCCATTATACATGGTTTGGCCGGTGAAAAGGGGTTGAGAAGATCCGCTGCTTTGTCTGGATACACGTCAACGCGCTTGTTGTACGCTAGTCCTGTGTTTGATCGAGCAGCGCCAGATGAAAGCCAT
>PBOD01000097.1 GCA_002724215.1 Gemmatimonadota bacterium
CAAGCCGCAGGCCTGAGCCTCGAGGACCACATTGGGCCGCCCCTCCGACAGACTGGACAGTACCAGCAAATCGGCCGCCGCCATCCAGCGCGGGATCTCATCGCTGGGTCGACGACCGACGAAACGCAGGTGATCGGTCAACCCCAGCTCGGCGGCGGTCCGTTCCAAACTTTCCTGCTGCGGTCCGCTACCGACCAGCAAGCACAGCGGTTTCTCCCCCTCGAGGAGGGACAGCGCCTCAACCAGCAACTCCAAACCCTTGACCGGCACCAGCAGCCCGACGAAGAGGACGACCCGCCCTTCGGCCGGCAAATCGAATTCGCGGCGCGCGGCAGCGCGGTCGCCAGGCTGAAAGCGGCTGTCGACGCCATTGGGCACCACGATGACCTTGTCGCGCGGCACCCCACACTGCCCCAACTTGGTAGCGATATCCTCGCTGACGGCGACCACCGCGTCCATCCAGCCATAGATGCGCCGATGCAAAACGGCCAACAGGCCCTTATCGACCAGGTGGATATCGCTGCCGCGCACGCTCAACACCAGCGGCCGCCGCCACAACCTGGTCGCCAGCAAGCCGACCAGCCCGGTGATCGTCCAGTGGCAGTGCACGACCTGCGCCCGGCGGACCAGCTTAAACGCGCTCCACCAGAAACCGAGCAGGAAGAAAGGCACCTGCAGCCGCGCCGCCCAACGGGTGCGCAAGTTCGTGGGTATGCCGCCGCCATAGGCCACCGCCTGGCGCTTGGCCGGCCAGAAATAGCGAAAGCGGCGCACGGCCACCGCCCCAAACGTCTCGCGCGTCGCTACCCCCCCCTCGTGCGGGGCCAGGACCTCTACCGCCGCACCGCTGCCCGCCAATTCCCGTGCCAGTTCGAGCACAAAGGTGCCGAAGAGGTCGCCCTCAAAGCGGGGGAAGCCCGTCGTCAACATGCCCACCCGCAGTCGGCTCATTCGCTCTCCTGCATGTCGTAGAGCATCGCAAAGAGCAGGAACTGAATGCCCATGATGATCATCAGCGCACAAACCACCGAGCGCGGACCGGTAACGCCCTCGCCGGTCCACTGCTGGTAGACGAGGAAAGCTCCGTAAATCACCCCCAGCGGCAGCAGCATAAAGCCGAAGAGGTAGAAAAAGAACAGTGGATGAAAATCGCGGACCAGGTATTTGCTGAACAGACGCCAGAAAAAGTCCCGCACCATCATCGGCGCGACCTTGAGCGCGTAATTGATCCCCTTTATTTGCGACTGCCGCTCGCCTTCGAGATAGATGGCGCGGCGCGGCACGTCCTTGACCTTGAGCCCCATCGCGTTGAGGCGCACCAGGAAGTCCATCGGATAGCCATAGCCCTTCCAAGCCTTGCCCCAGTCGATCAGGTCGATGGCGCGCTTGGTAATAGCCGTGTAGCCATCGACCACGTCGTAGATCTTGTAGTAGCCCGAGGCCATCTTGGTCATGATCGATATGATGGCATTGCCGATAAAGCGGGTCCACGGCATGCCCTCAAGACCTACCGACGGCATCAAAAAGCGGTTGCCCTTGGTGTAATCGGCCGCGCCGCGGACGATCGGCTCAAGCAGATCCTCGACCACTTCCAGCGGCATCTGGTGATCGCCGCCGACAACCACTGAAATATCGTAATCGTCGGCGCTAGCCTGCAGATAACCGGTGATAATCGCCGCGCCGACACCCTGGTTTTTTTGGTGCTGGAGCAATTCTACGCGCGGGTCTATCTCGCCGCGCTTGCGCACGATCTCCGCCGTCTGGTCCTCGCTGCCGTCGTCGATTACGTAGATGCGATCGATGGTTTCGGGCACCGCCTCGAGCGTCGCACCGATCAGGCGCTCTTCGTTGAGCGCCGGGATAACCAGCGCGATTTTATTGTCTTTGTACACGAATTATTTCCTTCCCGATCACTCGATCGCCATACTCGCCCCACCCGCGGCCAGCGAGCGGGTCGCCGCCTCGAGAATTTTGACCACTCGCAGCCCGTTTTGCCCGTCGGTGATGGGTCTGCGCCCCTCGGCCAGGCACTCGGCGAAGTGCCGACACTCAGCCCTGAGGGGTTCCGAAAAATCAATCCGCGGGATCAGCACGTCACCGGCGCGCTGGATCAACTGGAACTTGCCGAAGGAATCGAAGTCGCCCAGCGAGCCCTCGATCCCCCGGCGGTCGATGCCCTTGTCGAAGAGCTGGATCTTGGCCTCAGTGCTGGCATCGTCGTAGACGATCATCTTCTCACTGCCGACCACCGTGGTCCGGCGCACCTTGCCGGGGTCGAGCCAGCTGACGTGAATGTGGACAGCGACCCCGTCGGGAAATTCGAGGTTGAGGTAGACCACGTCCTCGACTCCCTCCTGTAAATAGGTGTAGCCGCGGGCATCGACCGCCACCGGCATCTGCTTGAGCCAGCGCAGCGCAATCGAGATGTCGTGCGGCGCCAGGTTCCACAGCGCGTTGACATCGCGGCGCACTACGCCGAGGTTCAGCCGCTGGGAGTAGATGTAGTAGATTTCCCCCAGTTCCCGCTTNTCAATGCACTCTTCGACGTACTGTACTGCNGNATTGTATTCGAAGGTATGCCCCACCATCAACACCTGGCCATTGGCCGCGGCGAGTGCGATCAATTCCTCGCACTCAGCGACGCTNCGCGCNAGGGGCTTTTCGACGAAGACGCCCTTGCCCGNTGCGAGCACCGCCCTGGCCAGCGCAAAATGCGTGTCGGCGGGCGTGGCCAGCGCAATGCCGCGTATGCGCTCATTGGCCAGCAGATCCTCGATCCGCTCGACCGTGNCGACCCCCGGGTACTGNGCCGCGACGNGCCNGAGNCGCTCNNGGTCGCGGTCGGCAATCGCCACCAGTTCCACTGCGCCCAGCGCCGCGAAATTGCGAATGAGATTNGGGCCCCAATAGCCCGCGCCAACTACGCCGATGCCCACCATGCCACGGCCTCAGTAACCCCGTCGAGCGCACAGGACAATGCCCCGCCCCAANGCCCAACGCGAAAATAGCTCGTCAAAGCGCAANAGCCCGGCCAGNGCCCCGACCAGGGCCGGATGGCGTCCGGCGCGGGTATCGGCCCGCNCCTCGCGCTGGTCTAGCTGCTGGCCAGCCGTGCGCCGCAGCCAGGGNGCAAATAGCCACCGGTGNTAGAGGCGTCCGAGGGGAAAGCCCCAGATACTGATCTTTTCGACGGCAAAACCCGCTCCGGCGAAGAGCGCGGCAAACTCCTCGCGGCGATAGCGCTTGACGTGGCGTGCCCANGTATCAGTATGGTCCCACTGCCGCGGATCGTGCGGCACACTAGCCACGCACACGCCGCCGGGCTTTAACACCCGGCTAAATTCGCGTATTGCCGCCGCGTCGCCACCGGNATCGGGCAACACGTGCTCGAGCACCTCGCCGCACACCAGCCCGGCAAAGCTGGCATCGGCATAGGGCAGCGCCGTTACGGAGGCGCGCCGCACTCGCAACCGGTCGGCTACCCCCGCTGCCCGGGCTTTGGCGCCGACCAGTGCGGCGAATTGCGCCGAGGCCTCCACCCCTTCGACCTCGTAGCCGGCGCGACACAGATCCAGCGCCAGACTCCCGCTGCCACAACCGGCGTCGAGCACCCGGCCCTGCGGCAACATGTGGCGAAAAAAACGCAGCAGCAAACGCTCGCGGAACAGATGCACCGGGCCGCGGATCTCGCATTCGCCCCAATCGGTTGGCGCCACTTCAGCCATCGCACCGCACCTNTAGGTTGCGCAANAAGTCGCGGCCGATCGCCGCGGCCGAGCCGCATTCGCGGTAGCGCGCGTAGCCGGCCGCGGCCAGGCGGGCGGCCAATCCGCGCTCGTCGCGCAGCCGCCGCAGCGCNGCGGCCAGCGCCTGGCCGCTGCCGGCCTCGCACAATAGCGCCGACTCGCCGTCGGTCAGCATCTCGCGCGCGGCGGGCGAATCGCGGGTGATGAGCGGCCGCCCCAGCGCCAGCGCACCGAAAACCTTATANGGTATNACCCGAGCCGCCTTGGGCGTGGTGCCGAATATCCCCAAACAGACGTCGGCGCCCCGCATCTTCTCGACCAGNCCCTCCGTATTTACCCATTCGTCGATAAAGTGCACCCGCTTTAATCGCCGTTGTGCGGCGTCTGCCCGCACCCCCTCGTAGAGCTGCCCGCGGCCGATCAGCGCAAAATCAAAGTCCTCGTCCCGCAGCAGGTCAGCCGCCTCGACGATGCACTCGATCCCGTGCAGCGGCACGTAGGTGCCGTAAAATAGCACCTTGATCGGTGGGTGCCGCTCGGCCTCTACCGCGGCCGGTGCAAAGCGGTCGAAGACATTGCCGACCATGCTGCGCTGGAATTTGCCGCGGTCGAGGGCAAAAACCTCGGCGAAGTAATCGGCCACCGCATGCGTATCGACCAGCACCACGTCGGCACAGCGAAAAGCCAGCCGNTCCAGCCCGAAGAGCANGCGGGCCCGCCAGGAGCTGCGAGCGACTTTTTGGCGGTCGAGGACAATGGTATCGTAGAGCGAGATAAAGGACACCAGCACCAGCGTGCGCCGCCGCCAGAGGTTGAGCAAGCGCGCGAGCACGATATCGGCGTAGCCGGGATAGCCGACGACGACGACGTGGTGCGACCCGGTGCGCCAGTAGCGCCAGACCAGCCGCGAGTAGGCCACCAGCGCCCGCGCCGCATAGCCGGGCCAGGCAGTGAGCCCGCGCCGGGAAAAGGCCTCGTGCAAAAAGCCCTGCCAGAAGTCTATATGACACTCCAATACTCGCCCACCGGCCTGTCGTAAACCATTGAGCAACACCTGATTAACGGGATAACCTTCGCTAATTACATACGTTCCAAAAAAGCAGATCGCGCTAGCCATCTTCCGTCCGCTCAAAGCGCATTTGCGCGATCTGCTCGGCGATTAGCCCCAACATAAAGACCATGACCGAAGTCGTGAAGAGCAGCATCGACATATTGGTGAAGCGATGCGTGGTGATGAAGGTATAGCCATAATACCCAATGCCCATCAATAACAAATAAAGGCTAACGGGCAGGAAGATTTTCAGCGGCGAGAACAGCATGCAGATTTTGGCGATGACCAGCAGGAACTTGGTGCCATCGCCAAGGAGCCGAATGCGGCTTTTGCCGCCCGTGCGCTGCGCCGCGTCGATGGGCTCGTATTTGACGCTGAAACCCGCCCGCATGCAGCACAGGGTGATCGTCGTCGGATAGGAGTAGCCATTGGGCAACAGCCCGACGAAGCGGCGGGCGACATCGCGGCGCATAGCGCGAAAACCGGAGGTCAAATCCTCAATGCGGCGCCCGGTGACATAGCTGGCCAGGTAGTTGTAAATGCCATTGGCCAGAGCCCGGTGCCAACCCGCCTGCGAGCCCTTGCGGCGAGCCCCGACCACCATATCGTAGCGATCGCAGGCGGCCAGCAGCCGATCGACATCCTCAGGCGCGTGCTGGCCGTCGGCATCCATAAAGACCAGAATCTCACCCCGGGCCTTGCGGATGCCCGTCTTCACTCCGGCTCCATTGCCCATATTGTAGGGATGCTCGATGACCCGAATATCGGCAGCGATGGCCCGCGCTTGCTCGGCGGTGTCGTCGGTCGCTCCATCGACTATCACTAGGATCTCGTAGGTCTTGCCCAGGCCTCCGAGGTGCGCGGCCAGGCGCTCCAGTAACGGGCCGATGGAACCGGCCTCGTTATAGGCAGGTATAATTATGCTGAAGTCGAACGCGCGATCCGTCATTTAATCGGCCCCGGCAAAAATATGGGGCATCAAGGATGCTTAAAAAGGGGGAGCTCACGGCGCAGTGCAGTTTCCAATTTGGCATGGCAAGACGGGCACACCGCGATGAGGTGTTCCAGTTTGTTGGCCTCGACATTGGAAGCAAAACTGCGGTAGGGAATTTTGTGGTGGACATCGAGCTGGCGGCCCAGATCCTCCTCGCTGATGCCGCATTGCCGACAGGCGAAGCCGTCGCGCTCGCGCGCCTTTTGCGCCTGCAGTTCCCAGTTGGCGCCCCGCCGCTTCGATGTTTGCCCGAGCCGGACCTCAAAAGAGGGCTCGGCCGCAGTCCAGGCCTGGCGGCAGTCGCCGCCGCAAAAGTGCAATTGCGTCTCGGCAGCATACCAGGCTGGGACCGAAATCCCCTGGCGGCAATGAGCGCAGCGGGTCTCGACCCGTTCCCCATCGGCAAGGCGAGAATCGCCGGCGAAATTAAAATCCATCTGGTCGCTGGAGGCGGGCATGGCCAGGCTCTGTGTCTTAAAGGGCAGGGCAACGAGCGCAGCGGAGCCTGGGTCGGCCCCGTTTCACTCCAGGGGGGGGAGTAGAGCCAATAATACTGATTATATAGGGTTTATGTCAAGCTGATATGCGATTTGCAGGAGCTAGTTGCCAGAGAGCACGAAATCGATGTCCAGTGTGTCGCGCACCGTCAGCGCCTGGGCGACAATCGAGGCCTGGCGCGGCCGCCCATCCCCCGGGCTGGTCAGCATCGCCACTGCCAATCCATCGAGAGTAATGGTCGCCGCGGTAATGCTGCCAACCGTGGTGGCGAAAACCACGACCGTGCTGTCGCGCACGGGCTTGCCGCCCTGCTTGACCGTGGCCCAAATCTCGGCGCTGGCGGTGCTGTCCTCGGCCGATACGCGGTCGGGAAAGGCCGCCAGTTCGAGCGTGAGATTGCGGCCGGCAGAACTGGTCGGTGCGACCGAAAAGGCGCAACTGCCCACCCACAGAGCCGCCGCGAGCAGGACCAGACCTCTTTTGACATATTGGGCTGGTGCATTCATGGCAGAAAATCCGGTGGTACCCAGGTGAATTGGCCGGCCATCGCCGCCAGCATATTGCCGACCAGGTCGTCGAGCGCGTCTTCCTGTATGCCGCGCAGTTCGATCGCCGAGGCGCTCGCGGTGATGTCGCGGCGGTCCCCCGACAACAATTGCACTCCCTTGCGCATCCTGCCCNTGCCGACCACCTCCTGGTTGTGGGCTTGCATCTGCGTCTTGGTCGCGTCGAATTCCAGCACCCTGAAGCGCAGGCNCACTTCGACCTGGGCTTCGGGCAATTTGACCACATAGGGCACGTTGATCCCGGCGAAACGATCCACATCGTATTTGGAAATAGCTCCGGTCACCACGATGTCGATCCCCAGTTTGGTCGCCAGTTCGAGCGCCTGCCGCGGCTTGAGAAAACCCTCCTTGGGCACGTCGGCATAGCGCTTGAGATCGATGACTTCCAGGCTGTCGTGCGGCTCGAGCCGAGTTTTGATCTTATCGACGATGCGCTGGCCCGCGCCATACTGCTCGAAGCCCTCAAAATCGACGATGGCCAGGCGCAATACCTGCGACGGCTGATAGAGTCGCTTTGGCGCCGCNANNGGCTTGTAAATATCGCGCCGCCACGCCAGTCGCCTGCCGCCGCTCATAAAACCGTGCAGCCGCAAGCCAAAGGTGAAGGATGNATCCAGCGGATGGTCCAACAGCCCAACTTCGCGGTTGAACTCGAGCTCGACGCCCCTAAAGAGCTTGAGCCGGGTGCCCAATTTGAGCGCCGCCGCCGCCCGCGCCCGCTGCGTAAAAGCCACCTGCGACTGGTATTCGACATTGAAGCTGGCCCAGCGGCTCTGGCGACCGAATTCGAGCCCCACTCCGTAGAGCATTTCGGAAAGAAGCTCGGGATTGCCCGATTTGAACAGGCCCCCGTTGAGATAGAGCGAGACGTACTGGAAGTGGATATCCATCAACATTTGCAAGCCGAGGTCGAACGACTCGCTGCTAAAAGAGCGAATCCCGCCAATGNCGTCGAGGGCATGCTCGCCCTTATAGCCGAGCGGCAAGCCCAGCAAGATCTGATAGCCGGTGTAAAAATTGGCCGGCAACCTCCCCGGCCGCGACAATTTGATCCCCAGCACCGGGTCGCCGGTGCCGTATTTATTGAGCCCGCCCNCCGAGTCGAGCAGGAAGGGCACCATGAAATTCAGTTCCATTCCGTCGCTAAACCCATAGCCGACCCCGTAGCCGCCCGAATAGACACTNCCCGCACCCAACNCCGGCACGACAATCGAATTCGAGCGNTTCATCACCCGCAGCCGGAATCGGCCCTTGCCGAGGGGTTCGGCGCTGTGCACCAGATCGAGCCCCTGCCCCATCGGCGCGCTGATCGCGCCATTGCGGGGCCGGCGCAACAAGGACATGTCCTGCGCGATGGCTTCGCGGCATAGTCCCACGAGTACTACAATCAGCGCCAGATGACGCATAGAGCGATTCATCTTAGAAAGCGCTGTTGGTTTCCTGTTGCAATTCAAGCGAAATCGCACTNATCTCCGCCAGCAAATGTCCCGGATCGCGGTAGTTATAGGACCCGCGGAGCAGACGGACTTGGGCCGCGGCATTATTGGGATCGGCGCCATCGATGGCGCTATAGCGGCCCAACTGGAAATAGGCCTCCGCGAGTGTCAGTCTAATATGGCGGCTGTCGACACGGTCGTGGCCTAAGGCGCGGGCCGACTCATCGCTGCGGAAAGCTGAATTATAATCGAGATTTCTCTCCAGGACCTGGTTCGCAAATTGGGCCGTGTCGTTGTAGCGCTGGCTCGCCAGCGCTACACCGGCCCAACCCGCCCACGCATCGGCATTGCGACGATTGAGACGAGTCGCCTGCTGGAAGGAATTCCAGGCGCTCTCGAGGTCCTGCAGACGAAAATAGGACCAGGCAATGCCATTGTGAGCTTCGGACTTGATTTCGTTGAGGATCGCTTCGGACCCTTCAAAGGTATCGGCCTCTTGCAGCGTATTGGCGAAAAACTCGACCGCCTCCTGATAACCGCCACCGTTGTAGTTGCCCCAGTCGACAGGCAGTCGATCCCGCAGCCTGTCCTCGTGCTTCTTGAGTGCCTGCGGACCGACACCGCTGCCGCCGCCGCAACCCATGAGGACCAGGGCTAAGGCCGGAGCCACAAAAAATCGCTTCATCGGATACTCCCCTCTACTTCAGCAGGGTCATGCTGCGCGTCTGCGCAGTGCCCGCGGTTTGCAATCGATATATATACACGCCCGAGCCAAGCGAGCGTCCGCTCTGGTCGCGGCCGTCCCAACGGACGCGGTGGCGCCCCGCGCCCATGGTCCGATCGACCAGTACGCGCACAATTTGCCCGGCCGTGTTGTAAATGGCCAGATGCATCGATCCGGCGCGCTGCGGCACCAGCAGGGGTATGGTGGTTGCTGGATTAAATGGATTGGGATAGTTGGCCTCCAGGCGAACCTCTTGCGGCAGGGCGAAGCCCCGCACCGCCAGACGTTCCAACCGCTCGTTGCCGGCATTGTCCCACGCCCGCAACTCAATTCGGTATTCGGCCCCGGCCAGCACATCGGGCACCTGCCAGCGAAAGGTGTGGCCGTCATAGTGCAGCGGCGCCTCCGCCCCGTCGATCCAGATTTGCACCGCTGCCGCACCGCTGCCGAAATCAGTTATTGCGCCGACCAATTCATCCCTTTCCAGGCCCGGCATTGCGATGATTTCCACCTGCGGCGGCACCTGGTCGCGCAATATCCCATAGCGCCCCAACGCCGCGAGTTCGATCGTCGCACCAGCATCGCCCTGGTACTCCCACGCGCCGCCGACATAGCGGTAAATGCCTTCACCGTCGCGGCGCGGGCCGTCCCAGGTTAGACGCCCGGACCGCTTGAGTTCGATCCCGGCCGGAAAGGTGTCGATCGTGCTCACCAATTCCAATTCGCCGGCCGACCGGTCGGCCTTTTCCGCCCCAACCTGCAACAGCACGGTCGTCCCTGCCGCCACTGCGTCGGGCGCCNGTTCTAGCCGGGCCCCGCCGTGGGCGAGCACCGCNCGCTTGCCGGCGGCCGCCGAGACGATTTCCACCGAGGCGGTGGCGNGCACNGCTGTTCCCACGGCAGTAACAGCCTCCGTCTCAAAATTGACCAATCCGCTGGCCCCAACCTTTAGCTTTAAGCCGCCGGCCCAGATTAGCACCCCCCGACGAGCCAAATCATCTTCGATCTGGCGCAACACTACCGTGGTGTCGATATCCTCAAATGAACGGATGACATTCGGCGTGCCCGCCAGCTCGCGCCGCGCGATGACGAAAACATCAAGAAAGCTGGCGTCGAGCGGATTGGGCACTACCTGCAATTCAAGCGTTGATTCGTCGACCGGCTCGACCACGGTTACCGACATCGTGCCCCGAGCGGTAAAACCGCCGCCAATATCAGCGACGAAACTCAACGTATCGACCCCCACCCGATCGTCGACACTGGCCAACCGCAACTGGTGCGGTGCCTCGGTGTCTATTACTGGCTGGGTAAGCCGCTGACCGGATACCGACCAGCGCACCTGTGGGGTTTCGCCAGCGAGGAATTCAATCGGCAGAAAGTCGTTGAGTGCGATCGACGAATCGACGGCGCCAGCCGCAAAGAGCACGGGCGGCAAATCCTGCAATTGCACNCTCGAAAGCGCTGGGTCGAGCGCGTTGATCCGCACCGTATCGCGGCCGACCACCCCGAGCTCGTTGTTGCGAGCGACGAATATGCCCTGCGTTTCGAGGGTATCGGCGGCGGTGACAAAAACCGTATTGTCGGGATTGACCCGAACAAAGAGTGAGCCCTGGTCACCTATGGGCTCGTAAGTCCAGCTCACCACCGAATCGGGATGGGTCACCGGGTCTTCGACAAAGTCGCTTAAGGTCAGAGCGGTAAAATTCTGCTGGGCGACAAACTGTATATCGGGAATCGCAAGNAGACGAAGCGCTTTGCTCTCATCGAATATATTTACCACGACCATGCCGCTTTGGGTCCGCCCTAAACTATCTTGNGCGGTAAACATAACCGTGTCGATAGCAACTTCAAATCCAAACATGACCACCGAATTATCTTCGCGGACAGTCGTTACCAAAGTATTGCCAGAACTTCCGGCAAAACCAGACGTAACCTCACCCGTCCACCGTAGACTTTCAATTTGAAAGTCTCCAATAGGCTCAACGAATTNATTTAGGTCAAAAATCTCGGTCCTGACCCCGACAGGCAGCTGGATTGNGGGAAATGCCTTTAGGCGAAAGTTACCGGCAGCCCCCCCACCACCGCCGTCGCGAATGGTAACCAGCATGGTGTCATTGGCCGAAGTCCCCTCCGGCGAAGTGACGCGAAATACCGCCGTTTCGGTGCCAAACGAGGCGTTGTCGGGCACGAAGATCGTCGCGATGTGGGTAATCGGATCGACATTGACTTCGAGGTTGTTCCGATTGAAAGTATCCAGCCTTTCCCAGAACATCTCATTGTCGGCATTATCGGAGTCGTGGTAGTATTCGTCGAGATCGAATTCCTGGTTTATCTCTCCCCGGTCCATTATCAGATCGGGCAANCCGCCGGCCACCGGATCGCCGCNAGAAGAATAGATCCGCAGTTTGAGCTGGTCGCCCTGGCCACTGGGGTCGGTGACGGTGAGGTACACTTCCTCATATCCCGTAAATTCCAGTGGCGCAGCTACCGACAGCACCCGCTTCTCATCAAGGCCGATCTGGGTAATCGACGGCGGCACGGCCCACGTCAGGTCGCTGTGCGCATTGTCAGGATCGATGACGAAGCCATCTAGTTGCTCGATCTGCGGCACACCACCCGGCGAAATTTCGACCTTGATCTCATCCTGAATCAGCGAGGGCGGCAGCGCTTCAGCGGCGGTGAAGAACAGCACCATAGTATCATTGAGGCTGTCGGGATCGGTCGCGGTGAAGGAGATGCGTCCGTCTCCCGCAAAATCGTCCTTGCCCTTGATCGATATCTCCAGGCCGTTGCCGGTGCGGGTGGTGTCGACGGTAAAATTGCCACCCGGGTCGTCGATCCACGAGACCGCCAAGCTATCGACCGAGGTGTCTATATCGGAGACTATTTCGGACAGTAGATAATTCTTGGTCCCACCCCGCGAAATCTTGGGTCGGCGTGCCTCGTCATCCAGCGTAAACTGCGGCGGATCGGGTACGGGACTGACTTCGACATAGACCATAAGTGTGTCGATACCACCGCGAAAACCGTCGTTGACCAGGACCCGCAGTGAATCGGTGCCCGCGAAATTTTCCAGCGACCAGATCAGCAATTCGTGGGTCTCCTCGACCACCTTGGCGTCGAGGTTTCGGCTGCCTGCCACCAGGACGGCGAAGCGCAACTCGTCCTGCGGATCAGCGATGTCAGGATCTTGGACAATCGCGTCCAGATCGCCGTAGTTGAAGGCATTTCCGGCGTTGGGCTCGGTAACGGAACGAAAGGGATGCTGATCTTCGGCGAATGTGACGGTGTCGCGCCGCACCCCATCGGGATCGCGGTCGATTAAATAAAACGGGGGGTTGTTGACCACAATTTGAGAGACTTCGGTGGCCGAGAGGATCGGTTCGCCCGACCTCACCGCGCTGGCCGGCTCGCTGGCGGTCCAGACAATTNGCTGGCGCCCCGACCACCCCTCAAGCGGGGTGATGGTTACCAATTGCGTTTCGGAATCTATCTCGATCTGGATGCTGTCGAGATCTGCCGGCGAAAAGGACCACTCTATTGACTCGGCACTCACCGAAGGCCGAGTCGTCTTCACGTAGTCGCGCAGACGGCCCAACGCTGTGTTCGCGGACTCTCCGGGCATCATGATCACATCGGGAATATCGTACAACTCAAGTCCGGTGACCGATATTTCCATACTTTGTGTGGTAACAAAGCGTTGTTCTGAAATCCCGTCGGATAGCACTAGCCGCGTTTCGCGGATCGGGTTGTCGTCAATAGAAATCAGCCCATTGTCGATGGGCTGGATACATACTAATTGGAAGGTAGCCAGAACGCCATTGCCAGTGCGGATGCGGTCTCCCGCCCCGCCGATAANGGCGGCGTATTCGAGCTGTTGACCCTCAAAATTCGCGGCGGCCGGATCGGTCTCGGGGACGAGGTAATTTGCCTGTTCGCCCGCTCCGGTGAATAGCGGTCCCNGCACGAAGGGCTGCACGCCGACCTGTGAGCCCGCCGTACCCTCAGGCCGCTGGTCCACGACCTGAAAGACATTCTCAGGCACCGATATAAAGAGAGAAAAGCCCGCGGCTTCGACGCCGCTTAGCTCGCCATAGACCTCNATGGTGACCGTTTCGCCGATCTGGACGCTGATTTTGTTGNTGGTGGTCCCCTGCTGGCGCAACCGCAGCGTCTGAGCCGCCAGCGGTTCCAGCGTACCAGCGACAACAAGCATTATCAACAGTAGTATTTTGCGGCGACATCTCATAGAGTGCGTACTCTTTCACGGAGGGCGTAAAAGATCCCGACCTCGNTNTCGCAAAATATGTGCCCGGCCGGTCCGCCCCCGTCAAATAAAAGCACAANCATCGANAAATAAACGATTTATGNCCATGATNCAATGGGCCTTGNCAGCGTTTTATCCTCCAGGCCCACCCCGCAAATATAGGCCAGACGGAAGGGTTTTCCCACCAATGCAAAAAAGTGCCGCAGGGTTCCCCCTGCGGCACTTTTGCTCAGCGGATGCAAGGTGATTACTTCACNAGACTCATCTTGCGAATCTGCGAGTAATCTCCCGCTTCGAGGCTGTAGAAATATACCCCGGAGGATACACTGTGACCGGCCTCGCTCATACCATCCCAGCTAATCCGGTAGGAGCCCGCCTTCATCCGCGTCTGGACCAGCGTGCGAACCGTTTGGCCCAGCTGGTTGTAGACCCGTAGCTTGACGTCCCGAGCGGTCGGGATGTCGAAACGGATCTCCGTCGACGGGTTGAAGGGGTTGGGGAAGTTCTGGTACAGGGCCGCCACCATCGGCAGCGCCTGCGCCTTCTTCACCCGCACGTCCACGCCCTGATAGGCGCTGTTGACCAACTGTCCCGAAACCACCTCGACCGGACCGGGGTCGTCAGACATGGTCACGAAGCGGACGGTCACCAGGTCGGCGTCGCCCTTGGCCGTCATCTCGCGACCGACACGACCAGCGGTCACCTCGATCAGACCAGGCTGCGAGCGTTGAAAGAAGAGAGTGCCGCGCGGATTGTCCGCGAAGACATTCCCTTCCGTCACCGCCTGGCTGCCGGAGAGCGGCTTGACCCGTTCGGGATCGTAGCTGATAGCCAGCTGGTAGGCCATGACATCGCTCATGCCGGTGACGCGCGTCGTCACCTCGAAGACGCGACCGGGCCACCAGGCCTCGACCTCGTCGATGCCCTGGACCTCGACGATCGCCGTCGAGTTGTCGCCCGCTTCGGTGATCCGCTTGAATACCGGCGGGGCACCAAAGCCGTCGTTGCCGAAGTTGGAGGTCACAAAGCCCAAGTCGAGGGCATTGATTACCCCGTCGGCATTGACATCGGCAGCGCGAACAAAATTCGCGTCGGCCGGCGTCTTGTTCCACAGGCTGAAGATCAGGTTGGCGTCTGCGACGTCGACCTGATTGTCGCCGGTGGCGTCACCACCGCGCAGGAAGCCCAGCGGCGTTGCCGGCGACAGGTTACCCAGCACGTCCGAACCGTAGGTCGGATCCGGCGTCAGCGTCAGACCGTTGAACACATTGAGCGTGTCCGTGCGGCCCGATACGTATCCGTCGGCCTTCACCGTCATCTCGTAGATACCCGGGGGAATCTCCGTGAGCGTGAAAGTACCAAAGGAGTTGCTGACCACCTGCACCGAGTCACTCAGCACGACACCGCTGACTGCGCTGGCATCGAACTGACCCGAAGCGGTACTCGTGCCACCGGTAATCACTTCAGCCGCCGAGAACGTTCCCGTGACAGAAGAAACGACCAGGCTCGAAGCACCTACGGAAGACACGGTAGCCGTCGCGCCGCTCGTGCCACCGGTAACGGTTTCGGCCGCGACAAACGTGCCAGCTACGTTACTGATGTTAAGCGTCGTAACGCTGCTCGTGGTATCA
>PBOD01000098.1 GCA_002724215.1 Gemmatimonadota bacterium
CCGGTCGCGCTGTGTCAACAGCAGCCTTTGGCCTTGTTGTCTTCGCGGGGATGACAGCGAATAAATTCGTAGAAGAAGGCGCCGGCCAGCGCGCCCAGTACCGGCCCCAGCACATAGGCGCTGAAGTGGCCCCACTCACCTGACAGTGCCGCCGGGCCGAGGCTGCGGGCGGGATTCATCGAGGCGCCGCACAGCGGCCCGGCGAACATCGCTTCGAACCACACTGTGCCGCCGATGGCTAGACCTGCCATCTGGCCGACGGCGCGGAAGTCGGTGGCCACGGCCATGATGACCAGCATCAGGAAGAAGGTTAGCAGCGCTTCCCAGGTGAAGGCGGTGAGCCAGCGGTCGTCGATGGGTTGGGTCGCGCCGAAGTTGAGGGCGGTGTCGGGCTGCAGACGGGCTAGGACGGGATGAAGACTGAGAGCGTGGACGCCGCTGGCCAGCAGCGCCCCCAGGCATTGGGCGGCGATATAGGGCGCAATATGGCGGTGGGGAAAGTAGCGAGTAGCGGCGAAGGCCAGAGTGACAGCGGGGTTGAAGCGCGCTCCGGAGATATGGCCGGTGGCGTAGATCATGGTCATGACGATCAAGCCGAAGGCGGTGGCGATGCCGACGTGGGTTATGGCCCCGCCAGATATTTGGTCGATGGCCACGGCGCCGCAGCCGCCGAAGACGATGGCGAAGGCGCCGGCACACTCGGCGGCGCATTTTCTCAACAGGTTCATTGCATCCCTATAGAGATGGAAGNGGATCTACCGCGTCGAGTTGTTNTCCGCCGATGTATCGACCGCGGTCTTTGAGATTACCTTTGTCGACTATCCANCTGGCCTCTGAGACGCCGATTGAAGATAGCATGGCCAAAGGCCCCACCGGAAGATTCCGGCGGGGCCTTTTTTTAGTCGGACTCGCGTCGCTGGCGCCGGCCTTCTTCGCGCTGGCGCCNGCGCTTTTCGATGCGCTGCTGGCGGCGGCCACCGCGCCCTTTTTTGGGGTCGCTGGCCGCGCCNTCCGGCTCGGGGATGGGNTGGCCGGCGGCGCGGGCGGATTCGATCCAGGCGTCGATGGCCGGGTGGATGGCGGCGAGCGCTGCCTCGTGGGTGGCGCCGGCGGCGGTGCAGCCCACGAGTTCGGGGACGATGGCGGTGAACGATTGGTCGTCTTCGCGCCAGGTGATGTGGATGCTGTAGTGGTGCATTTCAGGCCCACTTGTCGGGCAGTTGTACCTCGGATACTTGGTCGAGNGCGGCGCGCTCTNCTGCCGGTAGCTTCCACTCCGCCGCAGCAAAAGCTTCATCGACGTGTTCGGGCAGGTCGGCGCCGAGGATGGGGGCGGTGATTTCCGGGTGGTCGAGAATCCAGGCGATGGCGACCTGGCCGGGCGTGCGGTCGTGGCGGTGGGCGATTTCGACGAGGGTAGCGACGATCGCCTCGACGCGATCAGTCAGCGCGGTTTCGAGGTCGTATTTGTGCGCGGAAAAGCCGCGGCCNTCTTCGTCCTTGTTCCAGGGGTTGTTGCCGGACGCGCCCTGGCCACGGCGGAAATTGCCGGTGAGGAGGCCGATGGCCAGGGGGCTGTAGGTCATGATGCCAATGCCCTGCTCGCGGCACAGCGGCATCAGGTCGGGCTCGAGTTCGAAGCGGTTGAGCAGATTGTACTGGTTCTGGATGCAGACGAAGCGGCTGAGGTGTCGTTTGTCGCTGATCCACAGGGCCTCCATGATTTTCCACGCGCGGAAATTGCTGCAGCCGATATAGCGCAGCTTACCGCTTTTGACCAGGTCGTCGAGGGCCGCGACGGTTTCCTCCAGCGGGGTGTTTTCGTCGAAGGTGTGGAGCAGGTAGAGGTCGATATAGTNGGTCTGCAGGCGCTTGAGGCTGTCATCGACGCCGCGGATCAGGTTGAGGCGGGTCAGGCCGACGTTGTTGGGGGCGGGAAAGCGGGTGCCGAAGANCTTGGTGCAGAGAAAGACATCGTGGCGCTTGGTCCTGAGCGCCTTGCCGACGACCTCCTCGGCCAAGCCATTGCCGTANAGGGCGCTGTCGATAAAGTTGCAGCCGCGGTCGATGGCGCGATCGATGACCTCGATGCAGACCTGCTCGTCGTCCTGGGCGCGGAAGGCGGTGCCGAGGCAGAGCTCGGAGACNTTGANGCCGGTATTGCCCAACGGGCGGTAGTCCATGGTGGTGTTTNCCCTGGTCTAATGGAGTCAGTGGAGTGGAAAGGCGATGGCTTCGCCGCTTTGTTGCGAGCGGTAGATCGCGGTGAAGAGTTCGACGGCGCCGCGGCCGTCCGGGCCGGTGACCATGGGGTCGCGGTCTTCGATGATGGCGGCGAGGAAATCGGCGATTTGCAGCGCGTGGTAGTACTCGGTTGCATCGATATCCGCGAAGGCTGCGCGGTCTTCGGCCTGGAACTGCGGCAATAGGTCTTCCTCGCCGGGCACCGACCAGATATCGGTGACTGGTGGCTCAGCGACGCCGGAGGCACCGGCGACGAAGGTGGCGCCGGCGTCGGTCTGCACNCCGAGCGAGGCGCCGTTTTCGCCGTGGATGTGGATCTTGCTGTAGATGCCCGGTTTTTGCGAATTGCTGGCCACCAGTGAGCCGAGCCCGCCATTTTGGAAGCGGATGGCGGCGACGGCNGTGTCCTCAACCTCAATATAGGGGTGGTTGAGATTGCCCCAATAGGCTTTGACCTCGGCGATCGGCCCCATGTACCACTGCAGTAAATCCAGTTGATGCGGGGCCTGGTTGACCAGTACGCCGCCGCCCTCCGTATCCCACTTGCCGCGCCAGGGATCNGACTCGTAATAGGCCNGGTCGCGCCAGTTGAACATCATCATCACCCCGAGTACCGGGCGGCCGATTTTGCCGGCGTCGATGGCTTGCTTGATNCGCAATGCNGGCGCGTAGAGGCGGCGCTGGCTGATGACGCCGAGTTTGCGGTTGGCATCTTTGGCCGCGGCGATCATGCGNTCGCAATCTTCCAGCGAAGCGGCGAGGGGCTTTTCGACCAGCGCGTGGGCGCCGTGCGCGAGTGCCTCGACGACGATGGGGGCGTGGAGCGGGTGCGGGGTGCTGACGCAGACGGCGTCGATTCGGGCGCGCTCGACCATCGCGCCGACCTTGGTAAAGGGCTCGACGCCGAATTCCGCGGCGAAGGCCTGGGCGCGTTCGGGGTCGGCGTCGCAAACGGCGACGAAATTGGACGGCGTTGCGTCGCGTAGTGCCAGCGCGTGGGTGCGGCCGATTTTGCCGCAGCCGACCAGGGCTGTGTTGAGTTCAGCCATTGGAATTATTGGGATAGTAGCGGGCGCGCATTGCTTTGAGAAAGTCGACCGAGGCCTTCATCTGGTCCATACCGTCCATGCCGTCCTCGATGCTGATCCAGCCGTCGTAGCCAGCCTCGACGAGGATCGAGAAGATGGCGTCGTAGTCGTTGAGGCCCTCGCCGGTGACGCCGTGCAGGAGGTNGGGCGAGTAGCCGAGGGTGCCGTCGTGCTGGCGCATTTCTTCGAGCGTGGTGCCGGCGACGAGGTAGCGGTCGCTGGCGTGGACGCTGACCACGCGGTCGGCGATAGCGCGCAAGAGTTCGAGCGGGTCGTCGCCGGCGACGACGGCATTGGAGGGGTCGTACTGCACGCCGAAGTANTCGCGCTCGGAAATGGCGTTTACGATCTCGAGGAAGACGTCCATCTTCTGCGCGAATTCGGGATAGGACCAGAAGCTGTCCTTATAGTGGTTTTCCATGCCGAGGACGATGTCTTTATCGCGCGCGGTGGGTAATAGCGCCTCGATGCACTCGACGACCCATTCGACGCCCTGGGCGCGTTCTACTTGCGGATAGCGCTGGCCGGAGAGGACGCGGCATACGGCGCCGGGGCCGCCGAGGAGGCGGGTGGTTTCGATCAGTTCGAGATGGCGGTCTATGGCGCGGTGGCGGGCGTCGGGGTCGGGGTTGGTGAAGTCGGGGGAGCAGCAGAGCATGGGCATTTGGAAGCCGGCGGNGTGGATTTTGTCGCGGACTTCTGTTAGGTACGAAGCGTCATTGTTGGCTAAGAAGCCGTCGTAGAGTTCTAGGCCTTCGGCGCCCAGGGCGGGGGCCATGTTGATCCAATCGTCGAGGGTCATGGTTTTGTGCTCGGCGATGGCTTCTATGTAGCATTTGGGGAAGGCGGCGATTTGCATGGGGGACGGGCTCTTTTGGGGTGTTCCCTCCGCTCATTCTCGCCCGGCCATCCCTGGCCGGGCTCCGAGGGGAAAGGACTTGATTTCACAATCCTGTGAAATCAAGCCTTTCGACCGCTCCGAGGAACACCCCAAAAGAGCCCTCCGCAGATGCAGGTGTTTAATGGAAAGGCCTGTTTGGAGGAGGGAGAATGACTAGAAGTAGATTTGGTTTTGGATTAGTAGGGTGGTTTTGCTGTCTTTGTCGGTTACTTCCCTGGCGTTTTGGTCGAATTTATGATGGGTTAATGCCGTTTGGAATTTAAAGCTGTGGGCTTCAATATACCAGTTTAGGGCGGTGGTGAAAATGCGGGTGGAAGAATTGGGGAGGCCTTTATCGATTTGGCCGAAGCGGAGGGCGGGTTCTAAACGGCGGGAGGAGAAGTAGTAGCCGGCTTGGGCATACCAGCCGGTGGTGGTTATTTCAATGGCATTGTCGCGCTGGAGGCGGAGGTACTCGGCGGCCAGCGAGAGGTTTTGTTGGTGGAAGGAGAGGTCGGCGCCGAGGAGCAGGCGGCTCTCAGGAGCGAGGTTGGTTAGTTTGAGGTCGGTCTGGCGGACGGCGTTGAGGCCCAGGGTCAGGTGTTGGCCCTGGCCGAGGTGGGCGTTGCCCATGCGCTTTTNGATCCAGTCCGGTGGCGAGAATTCTACGCGCAGGGCGGTGACGGGATCGCCGGCTTGGGCCACGGTCTGGCCGCTGAAGGCGCGGTCGGAGTCGCCGGGTTGCAGNCCGTCGCTGAGGGTCAGGTGGTAGGCGATGGNGCCGGCGGCGAGGCGGCCGTGCAGTACCAGGTGCGGGGCGAAGAATTTGAAAAAGCGGCCGGCGAGGTCGGCGCTGGCGGCGCGCTCGGGCAGCATGAGACGCGAGGAGGAGGCGAGCAGGCCGCGCGAGTAGGGAAGTTTGGCCAGGCCGAATTGGAGGTTTAGAGCCGGTGTGAAGCGGTAGTTGGCGAGGGCGTAGCCGAGGATGACCGAGGGGTTTCTACCCCGTTGGTCCCAGCGGTCGGCGGCGAAGGCGACGATATAGCGGAGCCCTTCGCGGGGGCGGCCGACGATCTCGAGGCGGACGCGGCGCAACGAGGCGTCCTGGGTGGAGAGATAGTCGCTGCCATCGGCGTTGCGGGCGATGGGGCCGAGGTCGAGACGGGGCTGCAGGCGGATCTTGAAGGAGAGATCATTGGCGGCGCGNGNGGNGNCGCNNGAGANGAAGANCAGCGCGGCAAGCAGGCCAATGCAGCACAGGCGGAANCTGGACGNTNGNGNNCNGNCGANTTAACATAGTGCGTTACAATTTAGGGCTCCGGGGTCNGTAGGTCGAATAGGCGTTGCCGTNGGGCGGAAATTGGAGGTGCGAATATGAAAATCNCTTGGCTCGAGGATGCCAACTGTCAGGACGTGGCCTGCGTCGGCGGNAAGGTCGCCAATCTCAGNCGCCTGGCCGCCGCCCATCGCGTGCCGACGGGCATGTGCCTGACCACGGCGGCCTATGCTGCATGGCTGGACTCCGGCGGTGGNGCGTGGCCCGACGCGCTGCGGGACGAGTTGGCCACGCGCTATGCGGAAATGGCCGCGCGCTGCGAGAGCGAGGCGCCGCAGGTAGCGGTGCGCTCGTCGGCCATCGACGAGGACGGCCAGGGCGCNTCGTTCGCCGGGCAGTACGAGACCTATCTCAATATCGTCGGCATCGAGGCGGTGGCCGATGCGGTATCGCGCTGCTGGGCGTCGACGCGTTCGGAGCAGGTGCTCGAATACCGCCGCCAAAACGGCCTGCCGGTCGACGACGTCCAGATCGCGGTGCTGGTGCAGCAGATGGTGGCGNCGGATATGGCGGGTGTGGCCTTTAGCGCCAATCCGATCAACAACAACCGCGGCGAAGTGGTGATCAATATGAGTTGGGGCCTGGGCGAGAGCATCGTCGGTGGCACGGTGACACCGGATACCTATATCGTCGACAAGGGCGACCTGGCGGTGAAGGAGCGCCAGATCGCCGAGAAGGAGAAAATGACCGTCGCCCATCCCGAGGGCACCCGGGAAGTCGACGTGCCCCGCTTTATGCGCGGCGAGCCGACCCTCGATAACGACAAGGCCGCCGAAGTCGCCGCACTGGCCCGGACGCTNGANGAGCAGATGGGCTGGCCGGTGGATATCGAATGCGCTTACCACGGGGAGACGCTATATCTTTTGCAGTGCCGCCCCATTACCACGTTGGACTGAAAGGTCCGATATCTGCACTCCGTCATAGGGGTGCATCCANTTTNAGTANGAGANATTACNATGNCCGATCCTCATGCGGGGNCCCCCGAGCCCCAAATCGTGCCCATTCCGGCTGACTTTCCCGTTAGCTGGGANAATCCNGAAGACGAGCGATTGCCCTGGCAATTCGATCCGATGCACTTCCCCGAACCGATGCCGCGGCTCGAGGGCGAGCTGTATAGCGGTATTTACGAGACGGGGATGAGCCCGGCCTTCGCCGGCTACGAGCTGCCGGTGCGCGCCCGCGGCACCATGTTCAACGACTACCATTACATGGCGATTTTTCCGGTGATCCCNCCGGAGGAAATGGCGGCCCAGGGCGAAAAGGCCGAAAAGGCGGNCGGCGCGGCCATGGCCCGTTTGCAAGAGCTGTGGGAAGTCGAATGGCTGCCGGCGATACAGGGGCATCTGGCCTTCTGGGAGGGCTTCGACCTGCAGGGCGCTTCGGCCGAGGATTTCCTGGCCCACTACGACGAGACCCTGGAGCGCTTGCCGCAACTGTGGGATCTGCACTTCAAGATCGTTGTGCCCGCCTATATGGCGATGGGGCTCTACGACGATATCTACAAGGATCTCTTTGAGGACGAAGGGGCGTTTTCCTCCTATCAATTGCTCGGTGGTCTGGACAACAAGACCCTCGAGACCAACCAGGCGCTGTGGGATCTCAGCCGCAAAGCCACGGACCCGGAGGTGCGCAAGGTGTTGGAAGAAGGGGCCAGCGACGAGGTCGTCGCGGCGCTGGAGGGGTCGGATGCGGGCCGGGCTTATCTCGCCGAATTGAACGCCTATCTGGCCGAATACGGGCAGCGCGGGACCTCTTGGAGCCTGGCCGGTCCGAGCTGGATCGAAGATCCGACGCCGGTGATCAAGAATTTGCAGGACTATGTCGGCCAGGCCGACGAGGCCGATCCGCGGCTACGGCTGGCCGCCCAGGCCGAGGAGCGCGAAGCGGCGCTGGCTACGGCCCGCGAGCGGCTGGCCGGTTATCCCGAGCAGGCCAGCGGGCAATTCGAATTTTTGCTCCAGGCCGCGCAGGTGGGGACCGTGCTGTCGGAGGACCACGGCTTCTGGATCGACTTCCGCTCGTCTTATCGCATTCGCATGGTGCTGGTCGAAGCCGGGCGGCGGCTGGCCGCGGCGGGCGCGATCGTCGATGCCGACGACGTATTCCACCTCGGCTCCGGCGAGGTGCGCGACGCCCTGGCCGACGGCGGCGACCAGCAGGCCCTGGTCGCCGGGCGCAAAGCCGACCTGGAGCGCAATAGCGCGGTGCGACCGCCGATGTTGTTAGGCACCGATTACGGCCCGCCGCCGCCGAGCCCGCTGTCCAACGCCCTGGGCAAGTTCTTCGGCACGTCCGTCGCGCCGGCCGAAGCGGAGGGTAGCCTCAACGGCCATCCCGGCTCGCCGGGCAAGATGCAGGGCACCGCCAGGGTCGTCCGCTCGCTCGCCGAGGCGGCGAAGCTCGGAAAGGGCGACGTGCTGGTGACGGGGACGACCTCGCCGCCGTGGACGCCGCTCTTCGCCACTGCCGGGGCGATCGTCACTGATACCGGCGGGATTTTGAGCCACTGCGCGGTGGTGGCGCGCGAGTATCGCATTCCCGCGGTAGTCGGCACCGGCGCGGCGACGCAAATGATCGAGGACGGGCAGACCATCGAGGTCGATGGGGACAGCGGGACCGTGCGCATTGTCGGATAGTACGCCGAAGATCCAGCCCGCGCTGCGCGTGGGCTGGATTCTCGCGGTGGTGGCGCTGACGACGATGCTGGCGCCGCTCAACTCGACGATGATCGGGGTGGCGCTGCCGCTGATCACCGCGGACTTCGCGGTGGATCTGGCGTATAGCAGCTGGCTGGTCATCGGCTATTTGATCGTCATGGCTTCGCTGCAGCCGGTCGCCGGCAAGATCGGTGACCGGCTGGGGCACCGCCGGATGATTTTGGGGGGGTTGGTTTTATTCGCGTTGGCGTCGGTTGGCGCGGCGCTGGCGTCCACGCTCTGGTGGTTGCTGGGCTTTCGCGTGCTGCAAGCCGTCGCCGGGGCCATCGCCCTGCCCAATACCACGGCGATTATGCGCCGGATCGTGCCGGAAGAGGTCCGCGGCCGGAACTTCGGTCTAGTCGGCGCGGGCATCACCCTGGCGGCGGCGGCCGGACCGACGCTGGGTGGGGTATTGATCGAATGGGCGGGGTGGCAGGCCGTATTCTGGGTGAATCTCGTCTTGATCGTGCCGACCTTTGTCCTGGGATGGTGCGTATTGCCGGTGCTCGACACCCAGTCGAGCGACCACGGTTTCGACTGGCTGGGGGCGCTGGTGCTATTGGCGGTGTTGGCGGGTGGCGCGGGCCTGGCGACGTGGAAAGCGGGTGCGGGCACGGCCCTGCAAGCGGCCGGGTTCGCCGCGCTGGCGCTGGCAGCGGTGCTTTTTGTGCGTCGCGAATGGCGCCATCCCGATCCGGTATTCCAGCCCCGTTTTTTCCGCCGCCGGACCTTCGCCGCCGCCAATGCGGCGATCGCGCTCAGCAATCTAGCGATGTATACCACCTTCCTGGTCATTCCGCTCTTTCTCGCCGACGCGCCCGGATGGAGTAGTGCCGAAGCCGGGTTGATTCTGGCGGTGATGTGGGCGCCGACGGTGGTTTGCGCGCCCATCGGCGGACAATTGTCCGACCGCTTCGGCCGGCGCTGGCCGGCGTTCGGCGGGTTGGCTATGTTTGCGCTGGGCCTCTGGATCGTGTCGGGCGTTGGCGCGGATATTTCGTTGCCGATTTTGCTGGGCGGTTTGGGCTTGTCCGGGGTCGGCCTGGGCCTCACCGGGGGTATTCAAGTAGCGGCGGTGGAGGCGGTGCCCGGCGACCAAGCGGGCGCGGCGGCGGGCATCTATTCGACCAGCCGCTATATCGGTAGCATTACGGGTTCGAGCGTGCTGCCGCTGCTCTACGGAGTCGGCAGCGGCAGCGAGGGTTTCGATCGGGTGTTGGTGCTGGTACTAGTGGCGGCGGTACTGGCGGTAGTGGTGAGCCTGGCAATCGAAAACCGGCCCTCAACCGACTAATGGGAGTTGCTATGCAGAAAATCGTTTGGGAACTGGACAATCTCACCGCGGTCGGCGGTCACGATCTCGCCCTGGCAGGCGACCCGAAGACCATCGACGGGCCGCACGGGTCGGCGATCGAATTTGACGGTGCGGGCGACGCGATTTTTATCGCCGCCAATCCGCTGGCGGGATGGGCGGCGATGACGGTTGAAGTGCTGTTTCGCCCCGACGCCGCTGGTTTGCCCGAGCAGCGCTTTTTGCACCTGGGTTCCGTCAACGGCGACCGGGTGTTGTTCGAGACGCGATTGACCGACGATGGGCAGTGGTATCTCGACACCTTTATCAGTTCCGGCGATGCGATGTGCCCATTGCTCAACGAGCAATACCTGCATCCGGTGGGCGAGTGGTATCACCTGGCGATGACCTGCGACGGGCGCGAAGAGGTCAATTATGTCAATGGCGTCAAAGAGGCCAGCGGGGCGATCGATTTCGCGCCGCTGCCGGCGGGGCAGATGTCGGTCGGCGTGCGTTTGAATCGCGTATGCTGGTTCAAAGGGGCGATCGGGCGATTGCGCTTTACGGAGGGCGTGCTGGCGCCCGAGCAATTTATGACAGCGTAGGATCGGTTGCGTAAATATTTGTAATTAGGTATTTTAATAGCAGTGCAGCTCCCCTATCGATACGCTGCGCGACAGTTCACCTACCGATGGTTTCCGCGCTTTTCTCGGCATCCCCATTCCTGCTTTGAGTATCCCGAGAGCATGTCGCTGTTTATCTCGGATCTTTGAGACAGGAGTGTTATGTCCACGCAATTTTCATCCCTCAATCTAGAAGAAAAGCTGCTGCGCGCGCTGGATAAGGCGGGCTACGAGCAGCCGACGCCCATTCAGCAGCAGGCTATCCCGATGGTGCTGGAGGGCCAGGATCTTTTGGCCACTGCACAGACGGGGACGGGCAAGACTGCGGCGTTCTCGTTGCCGATTTTGCAATTGCTCGGCGAGCGCAAGGGCCGGGGGCGGATTCGCAACCTGGTGTTGACGCCGACGCGCGAGCTGGCGCTGCAGATCGACGAGAGTTTTCGCACCTACGGCCGCTATTTGTCGCTCAAGGGGGCGGTGATTTTGGGCGGGGTGCCGGCCGGCGCGCAGATTAGTGCGCTGCGCAAAAAACCCGATATCCTGGTCGCGACCCCGGGCCGCCTGCTCGATTTGATGAGCCAGGGCCACGTCGAGCTCGACCAGGTCGAAATCCTGGTCCTCGACGAGGCCGACCGCATGCTCGATATGGGCTTTATCCACGACGTGCGCCGCATCGTTGGGGCCTTGCCCAAAGAACGGCAGACCTTGCTCTTTTCGGCGACGCTGTCCAAGGAGATCACTGCGCTGGCCGCCGATATGCTGCACGAGCCGGTGCGGGCGGAGGTGACGCCGCCGGCGTCGGTATCGGAGCGGATCGAGCAGCGGGTGCTCTTCGTCGAGCAGGCGGGGAAGCGCGATTTGCTGGCCAGTGTACTCAAGGGCGACGACGTGCGGCGGGCGCTGGTTTTTACGCGCACCAAGCGCCGGGCCAACCGGGTGATGAAGCAATTGTCCAACCAGGGCATCCGCGCCGACGCCATCCACGCCGACAAGACGCAAGGCGCGCGCCAGCGGGCGCTGGCGCAATTCGATCGCGGGCGGATCAAGGTTTTGGTCGCCACCGATATTGTTGCCCGCGGCATCGATGTGGAGGGGATTTCGCACGTGATCAACTACGATTTGCCCAACGATCGCGAGAGCTATGTCCATCGCATCGGCCGCACCGCCCGCGCGGGGGCCGAGGGAATTGCGCTGTCGTTTTGCGCGGCGGAAGAAGTGGAGATCCTGCAGGGCATCGAGCGCTTTACCGGCGCCAAGTTGACGGTGGTCGAGGATCACGAGTATCGCTCGCACAGCGCCGAGAGAAAGCATCAGCAACCCGGCGGTCAGAGTCGGCGTGGTGGCCGCAATGGCGCGGCGAAAAACAATGGCAATGGTGCGCCGACGGCTAAGCGGTCCGGCGGCAAGCAGCGCCGTCGGCCGCAGGGCTCGACTCCGAATCAGGCCGGCGGCGAGCGTCCGACGGCAGCCAAGCGGCGCGGCAAGCGACGCAAGGCGACCGAGGGAGAAGGACCGGGACGGGTAGTAGATGTAGCGCCCGCGCCGCGCGCGAGCTTTGGTCGGCGCAGTCGGCCGGCGGCGGTGCGCTGAACGCGCGAATACGGCAATTGTCGAAGGCCGGGGGCTTAGTCGCCTCCGGCCTTTTTTGTTTTTGGCGCTGGAGGGGCGATTGCGCAGGCGTTATATTGGGCAGCCGTTGCCCAATGGAGATACCGCATGGAACGCTATCCCGGCAAACAACTCTTTATCGACGATTTCTTCATCGAAGAACTCCGCGGTGCCCGCCGCGTCCTTAACCAGCCGCAGAAGCAGACGGTCTCCGGGCCGCTGGCGATGCCGTGCGGCTATCCGTGGTCGCAGCCGGGCCGGGTTGTCTATGACGAAAACCAGCGCGTATTCCACCACTTCTACGGCGCCGAGATCGCGGGCGAACAGCGGATCTGCATCCAACATTCGCACGATGGTTTTTCCTGGCAACGGCCGAGTCTGGGCCTGGTAGAGGTCGACGGCGGCAGGGACAACAATATCACTAACTGCCCACCGGGGGGCATGGCGATCTTCTGGGATCCACACGCCGAGGATGAGGACCACCGCTGGAAGCGGATCGACAACAAGCCGCAGGGCCAGGGCGCCGACGGCGAACCAGTGTGGATGGCCTTCCACTCCCGCGACGGCTGCGATTGGCGCGCCTATCCGCCGGGGCCCCACAACGACCAGCAGATGCTCTTTAACTTCGGCTCGCCGCACGAGACTTTTGGCGGCTCTGTCGATCCGGACGCGCGCTATGTGTGGTATTCGCAACGGGGGTCGAGCCGACGGACCCGGGTGCTCGGCCGCCGCGACAGTCCCGACGGGCTCAACTGGTCGGGATTGCGGACGGTCATCGATCAGGATCTCGGCGACCCACCCGGCAGCGAATTTTACGCGGCGGGTTTCGATGTGGCCAATCGCAGCGAGGGCGGTTTGCGGGTGCTGATGCTCGACGTTTTCCACACCGATCTCCGCGAGCCCTATCTGATCGACAATCCGGCTGCCTACTGGGGTGGTGAAAAAGGCGGCCGGGCACTGGCCGCCCGCGTCGACGGCGTCGTCGAGGCACAGCTGGCAGTCAGCCGCGATACGGTGGCGTGGACGCGTTTCCGCGAGCCCTTTATCGCGCGCGGAGCGCCGGGCGCGTGGGATTGGGGCGCGGTTTACGCCGACGGCCCGATTTTGCACGACGGGCAGTTGTACTTCTTCTACAATGGCCACAGTTTGACGCACAATGGCCGCGCGCCGCAGTTGTGGCAGCAGCCCTACGCGAGCGAGGACCGGCGCNGCAAGGGCCTGGCGCTGNTGAGGGTAGACGGCTATGTCAGCGTCGAGGCGGAGAGNTATGCGNCGGGCGTGCTGACCACCCACCGCTTCCGCCAGGAACGGGGCGGGCGCGTACAGGTCAATGTCGATGCGGCGGCGGGGGAGTTGCGCTATGAGTTGCTCGAGGACAATGGCGCACCGATCCCCGGCTATACCGCCGCCGAGTGCGACCCGATACGCAGCGACGAGCTCGCTGCCGAATTGAGTTGGCAGGGCCGCAAGGGCTGGCCGCCGCTGGGCGATGCTCGACGGGCGGCCGTACCGGGACTGTCGGAACACGACTTCTATGTCAAATTGCGTTTTTGCATCGCGCCGGGAACCAAACTCTACTCACTGACGNTAGATCCGCCAGAAGTAACCCAATGGCAGGTCCAACTCAGAGGAAGGATCGACTGATCTGATGGGCGATTTAACGGGCAAAGTGGCGATCGTNGTCGGCGCCAGCAGCGGCATGGGCGAGGCGACGGCGAGAACGTATGTGGCCGCCGGTGCCAAGGTGGTGTTGGCCGCGCGCAGCGCTGACAAATTGGACGAACTGGCTGCCGAACTCGGCGCCGATGCCATCGCCTGTTCGACCGACGCGCGCGACGCGGCGGCGGCGGCGGCGTTGGTGGCTAAGGCGGTGGAGATATACGGACGGGTCGACATACTGGCCTATGTGACGGGAACCAATATTCCCGACCGCGCGCTCGAAGTGCTGACGGCGGAAACTTGGGACATGATGCTCGACACCAATCTGACCGGGGCTTTCCACTGCACCCAGGCCGCGTTNCCAGCGATGCGCGCACAGGGCACGGGGCTGATTATCTACGTNTCGAGCGGCTGCGTGCAGAAGCCAGATGTCTCGGGGGTGTCATACCAGGCGACCAANCACGGCATGGTGGGTCTGGCGCATGGCACCTTCCAGGAGGAAAAGGAAAATGGCGTGCGCACCTGCGTGATCTTTCCGGGCTTGACCGATACGCCGCTGGTACTCAAGCGGCCGGTGCCGACGCCGCCCGAGGTGGTGGCGCAGGCCTTGCAGCCGCAGGATGTGGCCGACGCGTGTCTGTTCGTGGCGGCGCTGCCCGACCGGGCCTACGTACCCGAACTGGTGTTGTTGCCGGCGGGGCTTTCCTAACAGGGGGATGTATGAGCGATACGCATAGAGTTTCGGATTGTTTTGGCCAGCCGCCCGAAAACCACGGTCATCCGGGCAGTATTTCGCGAGTGATTATGGGACCTGGCGCCCGCCGCGACGACCGGCCCGCCGCGCTCGATACCGAGCGGCTGGTCATCCACACCAATGAGTACGAGCCCGGCGGGCTGTCCGGCGATGGCCACGCCCATCCCGACCAGGAGCAGGCCTTTTACATCTTAGAGGGCGATATCGAAGTGGAAGTCGGTGATGAGACCTATCGCCTGGGGCCGGGCGACTGCGTACTCTTGCCGCGCAATATATTCCACAAGCACCGCAATATCGGCGACAAACCGCTGAAGTTCCTCTTTATCAGCGCGATGTTGGGCGAGAGCAAAGCGGCGGGTGGTTAGGTGGTTAGCGAGTGGGAATGGCGCGCAGGTGGAGGGTGACGCCAGTGCCGATGGCCGCCAGCAGGACCCATAGCCACGGCATGCCGGCGACGAAGAAGGCCGACAGCGCCAGAGTGCACCACAGGCTGCAGAGTGAGAAATACTTGACCCGGCACGGGATGCTGAGCCCGGCGCGGTAATTGCGCAAATAGTCGCCGAAGAAGCGCTTGTATAGCAGCTATTTTAACTCGTATTCTATTCCTTCGCGGTAGCATCCGCCGCCAAAGGCTGCGATATTGCTCAGGCTGGCGGCAAAAGGCGATCTGCGGCAGACTCAGCCATTGGTCTGGAAAAAGCGCGGATCGCCCGAGCGGTCACCCAGCCACTTGAAATCAAGTACCCGGAAGTAGTCGTCGCCGCGCCCCTGTTCTCGCCACAGCGCGATCTCTTCGCGGTGTCCCAGCCGTTTCATCATCGCCCACTCGCTGATGCGGTAGACGCGCGAGTAGGTATCCCAGAAG
>PBOD01000099.1 GCA_002724215.1 Gemmatimonadota bacterium
GCGGTCCGCAGCAAGGAGCAGAACGTGCGCGAACTGTCCGCAGTCGGCGTCCGCGTCAAGCGCCTAGACCTGGCCAACGACTCCTTGCACGAGGTCCTTGCCGACGCCGCAGCAATCTACCACCTCGCGGCCCAACCCGGCCTGTCACCACACATCGCCGCCGAGCAGTACTACCGCAACAACGTGGTCGCGACTCGGGCGCTAGTCAAAGCTTGTTGCGCCCTGCAGCGCCCACCTTTTCTGGTCAATGTCTCGACCTCTTCCGTGTACGGGCTCCATGCGACAGTTGACGAAACCGCCGTGCCCACGCCAGCGTCCATCTACGGCGAGACCAAACTGGCCGCCGAAAGACTGGCCCTGACCTGCGGCCGCGAGCGCGGTTTTCCGGTCTGTTCGGCGCGGCTATTCTCAGTCTACGGACCGCGCGAACGGCCGGAAAAACTCTGCATGAAATTGATTCAATGTCTCTCGCGGGGAGAGGAATTTCCGCTCTATGCCGGTAGCCTGGACCACCGGCGCGCCTTCACATTCGTCGGCGATGCCGTTGACGGCCTGCTCGCCATACTGGACCACCGCGAGCGCTGCGCTGGAGAGATCTTCAACATCGGCTCCGAAATCGAGACCACCACTCGACAGGCAATCGCTATCGTCGCAAGGTTGCTCGGCAGCAAAGCGCGCTTAAAAATCCTACCACCGCGTCCAGGTGATCAATTGCACACTCGAGCCAACATTGCCAAGGCCAGGGCCGTATTGGGCTACGCCCCGCACACTGGCCTTGAGCACGGACTGCAGGCGCAAATCTCGTGGTATCGACAAGCGTCCTCGACAATGGTGCTCTAAATCGCTCCGCAGGTGGGTATGCCCAACACAACACAACACAACCACACCTAATTTGTACAACTTTTCCAAACCAGATAATTAATTTGATTTTTTCATAAGATATAGAATATTTAGAACGGTAGATCCTGGTGGTAATTGTCGATCTATTTTTAAGAGTCTCCTCGCGCTGGAAAAGACCAGAATCGTGAAAAATATCCGCGTTCTCATCGCCTCCGACAGCCCGCTGCAAAGCCGCTCCCTGCAGCGCATGCTGGCACAGAATGGCCACCAGATCGTCCAGGCCGGCAGTAGCCAGGAGGCGATGGCCCACATCGACAAGCACGGCGTTGATCTCTGCTTCGTACAGGACGTGCTGCCCGATCAATCCGGCCTCGAACTCTGCCGGGCCTATGCCGCCGCCAGCGAGGCCGATCGCATTCCCATCGTCGTTTTTTCCCGATAGGCAGCCACCGAAGAGCGGGCGCTGGCCGCAGGCGCGGCCGACTTCCTCAAAATGCCTTGCCAATCCCAGGATGCTCTGAATCTGCTGGAAAACTGGGGTTCGCTAGTCGGCGTCGCGGCCCCGGCCGANCGCGCAGACATCGGANCCAATGGCAATCCCGACGAGCCGCTNATCCTCCTCGTCGACGACAGCAAAATCATTCACACCTTCGTCGAAAACGCCCTGCGCGATAGCCCCTACCGCTTGCTCAACGCCTTCGATGGCGATGAGGGCTACCGCCTCGCCGTCGAGTCTCAGCCCGATCTGGTCATCAGCGATATCGAAATGCCGAAGATGAACGCCTACGAGATGTGCCAGCAGATCAAGGAAAACGCATCGACGCGGGACATCCCGATCCGGATCCTCTCTGCGCGCGGATCCGGGCTCGACATCGACCGCGGCTTCGATGCCGGCGCCAACGACTTCCTCACCAAGCCGGTTGCCGACAACGAACTGATCAGCCGCATCGAGATGACGCTGGGCGGCGCCAGCCAGCGCGAGAAAATCCTCGTCGTCGAGGACAGCGGCGTGCAGCGGGCCCTGATCGTTCAGAGCCTGGCGCAACAGGGCTTCGAGATCATCCCCGGCGCCGACGGCCGCGAGGGATTCGAATTGGCCATCGAACACGTGCCCGACCTGGTGATCACCGACTCCGAAATGCCCGAGATGAACGGCCGCGATCTCACCCGTGCCCTGCGCAAGCGCGAAGACCTGCAAGACATCCCGGTGCTGATGCTAACCGCCGCCGACGATCCGCTCAATCGCGCCAAGGGTCAGCACGCGGGCGTCTCAGCGTACCTGAGCAAGCCCTTCGTCCCCGACAAAGCGGTGGTCATCGCCGAGAAACTCNTCGCCGAACGCCGCCTGCTGCGCGAGCGCCAGGCCATGCAGCACTATCTTTCGGACGCGGCANCCGACGCAGCGGCCCTGGCGGCCAGTTCGGTTGGCGACGTCTCGGAAATAATGCGCGCCGAGGAGAAGTTCGCCACCATCTTCTTCACCGATATCGTTGGCTTCACCCCCCTGACCGAGCGCCTGCCCGCCACCGAACTAGTGGCGATGCTCAACGCCTACTTCGACGCGATGACCCCGCTGTTCAAAGAGCACGGCGGCATCATCGACAAATTCGTCGGCGACGCGATCATGGCGGTATTTACCGGAGACGGCAAGCGCTCCGACGCCGACGCGGCGCTGGGGGCGGTGCGCACCGGCATGGCGATGATCGAAACGCTCAAGGACTTCAACGCGAGCCGCGATGAGCAGCTCAACGTCCGGGTCGGCATCAACTCGGGCAATGTCATCATCGGCGATATCGGCGCCAAGCTGCACCGCCGCGACTACACCGTCATCGGCGACCACGTCAATGTCGCCGCCCGGCTCGAAAGCGCCGCCGTAGGCGGCACGGTGCTGATCAGCGAGGATACCTACGATTTGATCGAGGAGTGGGTCGCGGCCAAAATGCTGGGGCCGATTGAGGTCAAGGGCAAGAACGACCCGATCGAGGTCTACCAGGTCGAGGAATGCCTGGGGTAGTCTTTCAGCGCAACCGCCGCAAGAAGCGCTTTCCCGCCACCTGATCCACCAGCCCATCCAACTCCAGCCTCAGCAATGCGTCGAGCAGATCCTGCGGCGGTAGGGTACTGTCGCGGGCGAGATCGTCGATATGCCGTGGCTCGCGCGACAGCAGTGCGTAGACGCACTCATCCTCCGGCGCCAGGGCCGGGGCCGACATCGGTCCCGGCAGCCTCCAGTGTCCCAATTCTTCCACTACGTCATCTACCTTCTCCACCAGTTTGGCCCCGTCCCGGAGCAATTGGTGGCAACCCGCGCTGAGCCCCGAGCGCACGTCACCGGGCACCGCAAAGACTTCGCGGCTTTGTTCGGTCGCGTGCGTCACAGTAATCAGCGAGCCGCTCTTTGCGGGTGCTTCGACAACCACGACGCCCAGACTCAAACCGCTGATAATGCGGTTGCGCCGCGGAAACGACCCCCGATCGGGTTGGGCCCCGAAGGGAAATTCGGAGACGACCGCACCGCGCTCGCGGATCGCGCGGTAGAGCCCGCTATGGCCGGCGGGATAGACCACATCGGCGCCGCAGCCCAGCACCGCGACGGTGCGGCCACCGGCCTTCAGCGCTGCCGCGTGGGCGGCGCCGTCAATGCCGTAGGCCAGACCGCTGACGACGCAGATGCCGCGCGCGACGAGACCGTGCGCCAATTCGCCGGCGATTTGCACGCCGTATTCCGAGGCTTTGCGCGGCCCGACAATCGCCACGGTCGGCCCCACGAGATCATCCGGCCCCAGCGCGAAGAGCAGCGGCGGCGGAGCGGGGATTTGCCGCAATAATTCGGGATAATCAGCAGCACCCGCTGTCAGGCAGCGCCCCCCTTCCGCAACGAGCCGCGCCCACTGCTCCGCCGCCCAGGCCCACTCGACCCGGCCCGGGCGCCGGTGCGGCCGGCGCCCGATCGCCTCCGTCCAATCGCCCGCCGCCAGAGCCGCCTGCGCCGAGCCAAAGAACTCGAGCAACGACCGCAGCCGCCCGTGGCCGATCCCCTCGGCCCGCTCCAGCGCCAGCAGCGCAATGATCTCCTCCCGCCCCTCAGGCATGTCCGAACTTCTGCCGCAGCCGCCGCTCGACGCACTTGGGCACGAACTGATCGACCTGCCCCCCCATCTGCGAGACCTGGCGCACCACCGACGAGCTGAGATACATGTACTCTGCCTTGGTCATCAGAAAGACCGTGTCGAACTCGGGCCACAGCGAGCGATTGGTCAGCGCCATGGCGAACTCGTGCTCGAAATCGGTCACCGCCCTGAGCCCGCGCACCGCGGTGCGGATGCCGTGCTCGCGCGCGTAATCGACCGTCAGCCCATCGTGATAATCGACCCTGGCCTGAGGCCAGCTGCTGATGGCCTCGGAGATCATCTCCATGCTCTCCTCCAGCGTGAACAGCGGTTTCTTGCTCGGATTGATCGCCACCAACAGCGTGACCTCGGAGAAGATATCCAGAGCCCGCTCGAGGATATTGAGATGCCCGTTGGTGATCGGGTCGAAACTGCCGGGATAAATGGCCACGTCCATAGATCGCCTCCTCAGGGCATGCCGACGACTACGTCGACGGCCGCGTAGAGCCGGGCCTCGACCCAGCCGCGCTCACCGGCCTGGACCGGCATCAGCACCACCTCGCCCAGCGACGCAATCTCCTCGACTTGTTGCAATCTGTGCAGAAAGGCGCTGATCTGCTGGTACGAACCGGTCCCCCACAGTTTCTGGCGCTGGTGGACGCGCGCCGGCGGCAGGGGCATAGTGATGGTTTTTTTGATCGACAGGCCATCGAGGCCGCTTTCGTCGGCCCAGTGCGCGACCTTGCCGAAGAGGCGTTCGGCCTGGTCCTTCGACAGCGTTGCCAACTCGCGCGAGGGCGTTGCGGCGAAGCGGCCCTCGAAGGCAAAGCGCAACGCCTGGGCCGAAGTCTTGCCCTCGCGCCACGAAGCCAGCGAGACCTGCGACGGTAACTGCTGCAACTGGTCGTGAAAACCGCGCAGCGACTGCTCAGAAGTGCATGTGCCCTCCAACCCGTATTCGCCTGCCGCGCTGCAGGTCAACGAAACCAGCCGCACCCCGGGAGGCACCCGCTCGTTGATCCGCACCGCCCACTGGCAGGCGGCGCTGCGCCTGGGCGCCTGGCGCGCGCCAACTGCCTGGGTCGCAACCGGCGCGGACGCCATCGGCGGTGGCGGTGCTGCCACCGGGACCGCCACCGACGGTGCGACGGGCTGACCCGCCGGCGCCCCGGGCACCGCTGCCGCAGGTTGGGCCGGCGGCGCAGTAGGTTGGGCCAGCGGCGACGCTGCCACAGCTTGATCCGTCGGCGGCACTGCCGCCGGAGCTTCTTGCTGCGCGTCTCCCCACGCATCGGCAGCACCTTGCCGCTCCTGCCATGGGGCCGCCTCCGGCGCGGCGGAGTAACCGCCCAGCAATTGTCCGAACGGGTACAACTCGTTGAGAGCAAAAAGGCCACCACTGAGCACCAGCGCAAAGAGCGCTGGACCCAACCACGGCGGCAGCTGCCGACCGTGGCCGTGCAGTAGTTCGACGCGGATCATCCCCCCAACTCCCGCTGGGCCAGGCCCACCGCAATGGCATAGGCAGAGCGCTGCTCGGGCGTGGCGTCGCCCAACAAATCGGGATCGACCGCGGCGAGCGGATCAAGGATTGAGCGCGGCGCGCCCAGGCGCCCGGCCAACTCCTCGCTCCAGGCCATATCCCCGGCGCCAGCGCTCCAAACCCGCTGTACCCCATCGCCGCTATCCTGTAAGAGTTTGCGCGCGGCGCCTTCGAGTACCTCCACGACCTCGTCCTCTTCATCCCAGGCGCAACTGCCCACCGCCAGCGGCTCACCCTGTTCCATCAGCATCAACCAAGCCTCGCCGACATCGGCGTAGAGCAACAGTTCGCACTCTTCGCCCGGCAGCAGCTCGGCGCATTCGCCGGCATTGTACAGGGCGAAAGGCGCCAGATCGACATCGAGCCGCCCGACGCCCGTTTCGTCGCCGAGGTCGAGGTAGAGATCGAGCGCGGCGTAGCGCACCGCTACCACGAAGCCCCATTCCGGGGTCAGCACGAAATCGAGACTGAACTCCCCGGCTTCCTCGTCGAAGAGTTGCTCGGCTTCCCACATCAGCTGTTGGCAATTCTCCTTGTCGCCCCCCACCACCATCGGCCGCCGCTTGACCAACGCCAGCCGCCGGTCGAGCGCGATGCAGGTATTGCGGAAATCGATACCGCTCTCATCGGCGATACCGGCCAGGGTCTCGGCCAGTTCCAAACGGCGGTCGTCAGCGGCCAGTGCGCCGGGATCGAAGGGCTGCTCGAGTTGACCCTCGACCAGGGCTAGCGGCCAGACGCCGGCGCGCCCGGCGCCCAGTGCAGCGACTCGCACAGTGCGACCGCTGATGTGGATCCCGGTCGCGCTTTTCTTCCCGAATCCGAACAAGGCCAACCCTTCCTGCAAATCGCAGCTATCAATCCAAAGTGACCAGAGGCCGCAGTTTGTCCAGCGTCTTGCGGCCGATGCCCTTGATCGCGAGCAACTGTTCCAACCGCGCGAAGGCGCCGTGCTCGCGGCGGTGGGCGACGATCAGCGCGGCAGTTTTGGGACCCACCGCAGGCAACGCGACCAGTTCGGCCGCCGTGGCCGAGTTGAGCGGTATGGGTGCCGGTTCCGCCAGCGCGAGTTCCAACACCGGCGGCGGTTGCACTGCACGCGGCACAACGCGGAATTCCTCCAGCGCCCCGGGCCGCAACCAATCGCCAACGGCGGCAACAGAGCCCACCAGCAGGGCCGCTGCCAACCCGACCAGGGCCTGTTGCTCACGCCGATTAAACATGGAAAATACCTCCCGAAGCCACGCCAGGCAATATCCGCTAGCGCAGGTAGAACGTGCCCGAAAGCCGCAATTCGCGGGTCTTGCGCGTCTTGTCGGTCAAGCGATTGTCGTTGTTCTCGATGCGGACCAAGCCCTCACCGCGAAAATTCTCGCTGAAGCTGTAGCTCAGCGACAACTTAGTGCGCCAGCGGTCGGTGTCGGTAATCGGCGTGCGCGCCTCGTCGGCAGTCCCGTTGGCGCGAATCTCACCTTCCACCGAAAATTCGAAATTGAGCGACATGTCGCTCTTGAGCTTGCCGAAGAGCGGCAGGCTGCGGGGTTTGAGCTTGTGGGTGACTTTGAAGGTGGTCGATACGCGCTCGTTGCTGCTGGTGCCGCGCAGGGGGCGCGCCACTCCGGCGCTGCTATCGTCCTCGGCCGCGGCCAATTCGAAATCCCGGCTCTCGCCACGGGATATCACCCGTTCGATCGTCGTCGTCGGCCCCCAGCGCCAGCGGCCGTTCCACGACGCCCGAATTTCGGTCGATGTGCCCTCGGTGATCAAATTCCGAGCCGAAAGCCCTTCCTTGCCCCGGCCTTCGCCTTCGCTATTGGTCGATCCCTCGTAGCTCACATTCACCTGCGCGCTATTGATCACCTTCTTGACAAAGGGAATCCGATCCGCCCGCCCCCAGTTGACGGTAAGGCGCGGGAAACGGAAATCGCGCTGAATCCGCGAGCGATCTTGCGACGAGCCGCTGCGCTTGGTCGTCTGATCGTTGGAATTGACTTTGAGACTGATCCCCATGGGTAGCCGCATGCCCGTACTCGCTTCTAGCGAAGCGGTCTGCGCCCAGTTGTCCTGGGTCGTCAACCCCTGGGTCGCCCGGCGCACCTTGAGCGTATCGACAATACCCACCTGGTAGACGATGGACGGACGGGCGGTCAGGTTGAAATTGCGCGCATCGTTGTTCCAGCGCCAGCTGGTGTTGATCGGCTCGACGATAGTGCCGGTCCAGCCGAGCAACCGCCGGAGAATGAACGGACTCTTGCGCTCGGGCGTCTCGACCGTCTCGGATGGTCGCTCGGCCGGCTCCTTGCTCTCGCCTTCATCCACTTCGATCTCGCGCCGTTTTTTTGGGGTCTTCGGCGCGGACTTGCCCAGGTTTTTGAGCAATAGCGGGAGTTTGAAGTTGAGGCGCAGCGACTTGTCGTTGCGGGTGATGATATCCAGCGTCTTGAACGGTGCGCCCGTCGTCGAATCGATCGGCGCCACACCGCGCCGCTGGGCCGGATCGTTTCGCTCCTCGTAGTTGGCCTTGAACGAGGTATTGCCGTCCAGCCACTGGAATGGACGCAGCGAAAAGCTGACGTCGGCGTTCTGCTTGCGCCCCACCTCGCGGCCAAAGCTGCGCGCGTCGGGCTTCCACTTCTTGCGCAGGTCGCGGTCGATCTTGAGGTTGTAATCAACCGCCAGCCCCTGGAAGGGATTGAGCTTGGAGGTGTAGGTCTCATTGAGACCGAAGTCCTCCTGCTCGGTCGCCTCCGCATCGCCGCGGTGCAAAAGCCGCGAGACCCGACGGCTGCCATTCATGGTGTAAGACATACTCGACGGCAGCGGGCGAAAGCGCAATCCGCGCAGCCCCTCCGGCATGAAACCCGGTAACCATTTGAGGGCTTCCAGCGAAGGCTTGGGCAGCGGCATGCGATAGTTGAAGCTCGCCGTCTGTGCCTCGCGCGCATTCTCCAGCCGCACCGGGTCGGTGCTATTCTCGCGCGAGTGCGACATCCGCAGATTCATCTGGTCCAGCGTCCAGCGCAACAGAAAGTTCTTGCCCTGCCGACGGCTGATCGATACGTCGTAGAATTCCCTGGTACTGACCGCCTGCTGCTCGCGCTTCTGCTCGGGGGTCAGCTCGACATCGGAGCCGGGCCCGAAGCGCGGCAGGCTCACCCCGCGACTGAGGTTGACCTTGACGGGTATCGAGAATCCCCAGCCGCCGGGCAGGATCTTCTGTGCGTTGGAGGAAGCCGACATCGCCGCCTCGCGGTCAGTGCTATTGCCACCAGACCCGGCAAAAGAGCGGAAGTCCTCCTGCCGCCACAGCACGTTGCCATCGACGCTCATGAAATCGGCCATCTTGGTGTTGAGCCGCGCGAAAGCAGCCAGACCAGGATCGTTGCGCGCCTCGTCAAGACGCAATTCGTCGAGGAAAATTCGTCCGCTGTAGACGCGCGACGAGGCGCGATTGCGCAGACCGATGCTCAACTGTTTGACCACCTGCATCGACGGGTTGCCCCGCACCCGATAGACGGCCTGCTCTCCGTCGCGCAGCCGCGGTCGGGAAAAGACCTGGTTCAACGCATAGCGGTCGACGCGGGGGTCATAACCTTCGGCGCGCAGTTTTTCCAGTTCGTCCTGGTGCAACAACACCTTGCCGTCGATCGGCGCGCCGCGGGCGTCGCGGACCGCATAGGTGTAGAAAAATTCACCCGTCGTGGTGTCTGCCCGACCCGAATGCAATAGCGCCTTGAGCTGCGAGATCGCCAGCAGATCGACATCGACCTGATTGCCCTTCCAGCCCTTCCGACCGTTGGTCCACCCCGGAAAAACCGGGCTGACAACTTCGTAGTAATTGGTGGTGTCGGCGCCAAAGCGCACGAAGAGCTCGAGGTCGCTCGAGTCGCCACGCACGTAGTCGCTGGTCTCGGTCGAGTCGCCGTGTACGTACATCCGCAACCGCTGATAATTGGTGTAATTGGCCTGGCGAGTCAGGATCTTGGTCGCCGACATCTGATGCCCCGGCTCCAGCCCCTCGTAGGCCAGCACCAGCGATTGCTCTCGTTCGCGGGTGCGCGATTGCACGTTGCGGCGCAACTTGACGCCGGGCGGCGGCCGGTAGCTCAGGCTCTTGTCGGTGCCGATGACCGTCACATCCAACGCCTCCTCCTCGCCGATCATATAGAGCTCGTCGAGCCGCACCACATCGTCCTCCTGCCACTCGTTGCCCACGACCTCGATCAACGCGATCTCGGCCAGCACCGTGGCCGCCGGGTCCGCCAGCGGCGCACTCGACAGCATCAGCCGCGCATATTCGATGCGGCTCGAGTCGGGCAGGCCGACCCGCCCGACGTGGTCGCCGAAAAGCGGCACCCGGATCTGGCGCCAGCCCTCGCTCTGGGTGCCGGGCACCTCGTAGCGGTCGGAGGCGAGGTCGATCTGATAGTGGTAGTAGTTGTCGCGCTGGTCGAGTACGCCATTGTTGTTAAGATCCTCGGTATCGGGCCGGTCGCCGCTCTCGAGATCTGCCTTGTTGCGCTGAGTACCGTTGATGCGGCTGTAGTCGTTCTTGTTGCGATTGGGCTCATAGCGCCAATTGTCGCCCTCCGGGTCGTCGGCCGAGCGGTTGGGCTGCAGCAGATCGCTGTCGTAGACGGCGGTGTAGGCCTGCTTGCGCTGGTCCAGCGACAGCGTGGTATCGAAGCCGGCGTCGGCGAGCAACAGGTAGTAATTCAACTCGGCCTCGTCGTCGCGACCGTCGATCCCGACATCCTCCTCCTTCGACACCAAGCCATCGCCGGTCGAGCGACCGGGGAAAGGCTCGTCCTCGGTGTCGAGCCGGCCATTGGCGCGGTAGTCTTCATTGATCTGGTCGCCCAGATCCACGTGCAGCATCCCCTGCTCGCCGCGGACCCACACTTCGAGAAATTTCGACTGCGAGAAGTCGTTTACCGCCGACAGCGCTGTAACCACCCCGCCCCAGGACTCGACGACCTCGGGATTGGGAAAGAGTTCGAGCGCCAGAATGTCAGCGCGGCGGTTTTGCGCCTCGAGCTGCTCCTCCTGGTTGGGCCAGATGTCGGTGCGCTGTATGCCATCAAACGGATTGTACCAGATAAAACGCCCGCGATCCGCCTCCGCAAACAACGCGTCGCCCGGCACGCTCGAAGGCGACCAGCGGGTGCGACCGATCGCCAGTGAGGTCGGCCGTTCACTCCCCTCGAAGTCGTCAATATAGCCCTTATCCTTGGTATTGAGATTCGGGCGACTCTGCGCCAGCTCGGCGTCGAGGGTGATCTCCGAGGGGGTCGCGGTCTTGATCAGCGGCAGCATATCGACGAGGCGAGTCAGGATCGGCGCCTCGCGGTGGGCACGCACGTCGAAGTTCCAGATGATCGTGCGCTTGGGCTCGTTGCCCACGCGCACCCGCCGCTCGGAGGATCTTTCGTTGTTGTAGATCATAGTACTGCCGATCCGGCCATCGCCGCCCCAGAATTCGTACTCACTGCGCAGGCCGAGCAAGGTCTTCTGCTGGCTGCCCAGCCCTAAGATATCTTCGGACTCGAAGGAGATCTCCAGGTCGGCCCCGGGGTCGGCGACTTCCTGCGCGACATTGCCGACGAAGGTCACATTGCCGACGAAATCGACATTGTAATCCGATCCCCGCGTCAACTGGCGGTTGTTGAGACGGACCTCCACCGTCTCGGGACGCACGCCGCCGAAGGCGCCTCCCAGCCGGATGCGCTGTTCGGAAGAGGCGGCGCGGACCAACATCTTGTAACGGCTGGCCTCGATCTGGTCGCGCTGCTGCTGGTTGTCATAGATCTCGGGGATCGTCTCTTCCAACCGGCCGCGGTATTTGGGCGCGCGCGGGTCGAAGGGACGCTGGTCGGGAAAAATCAAGTGGCCGCGGAAGTCGTCGAGGCCGATATAGTCGGCGTCGATGACGCGGTCGGAGGGACTGCCCGGGTCCTTGCCGCGCTCGTCGAGACCCAGCAGCTTGAGATACGCGCGGCCGTTCTGCGAGGGCTGGTCCTCCTGGCCGGAGACCTCCTTGACGATATCCACCTGCAGGGTCTTGGGGTCGAACTTGCGGCCCGAGGAAAAACCCGAGGCGATGCGGTAGACATTTTTCCACTCAAGGTTCCAGGTGGGGAAACCCGGCCGCGCGTTGCGCGCCTTGATCAGCTTGAGCTGCAATGAGTCGGCAGAAGTGCCGGTGTTGAGCCGCCCGGTCTCGCGCTGCAGGGGGCCATTGAAGCCCTGATCCAGGGTCTTGAAGTGCACCGCCATCGCGTGCGGCTCCGAGATCGGGCGCTGCAAGATGATATAGCCAGCCTCGGCCACCACCGCATAGTCATCGTCCGGATCCAGCCGGTGCCAGGTCCCCTCCTCGAAACAGCCGCTGTTCTGCAGCCTGTTGCCAGCCGCGTCGAAGCACTGAATCTCGGCGGTGCCCAATGTGTCGGATTCATCGACCCAGGCGATGCCCGGCTTGGCGAAGAGCTCGGCGTCGTTGTTGGTATTGAAGTCGTTGATATAGACTTCGAGGCTGTTGACGTTGACAAAGTTCTCCGCCCCAAACTGCGCCCCCTCGAGCAGCGATCGAAAGTCGGGCAAATTGGCGCGGTAGAATTCGTGTAAAAAGAAATAGGTATTGCGGATGTACTGGTAGTCCTTGATCTCCAGCGTATCGACGGCGGCCCCGCCCTTGAAGGTCTGGCGATTGGACTTGCTCTTCTCGTGGCTAGCGACAGTGGTAAAAGCGAAGGGCCCGAGATGGCCTTTGGCACGAATGCCGAACAGACCCTTATTCTGCTGCCGAAAGCCGACAAAGCGGGTGTTGGGCAACTCCAGTGTGGTGTTACCGGCCTGGACCTCCTGGAAGATGGAGTCGTCCTCGCCCTTGTAGTCGAGCTTGATCTGGTTGGACAGCTGGTCGCCGAGATTGGAACCGAGATTGGAGCCGAAGGCCGAGCCGAGACTTTCGGTGTCCTGGTCGATGCGCACGTTGATCAGCTCGCCGACCTTCCCTTCGACGGTAAACTTCGACTCCTGATCGATGGCCAGCGACGGAAACTTTGACGACCGACCGAAAGAGGTCTGCACCTCGCCATCGGTCCACTCGCTCTTGCCCGAAATGATAATCGTGCGCGAGCCGTTGAGGCGCAGGCTCGGGCCCTCGTCGCCGATAAAGCGCTGCAGCGGCTTGGGCGCGGAAAACGGCACGGTCCACTCGAAGCGGCTGCCCTTGCGACGGCGCTGTTCCAGCGCGGTGCTGCGGAAGTCGCGGCGCACCAGTCGGCGCCAGATCTCGCGCTGCTCGGCCCGGTACTCCAGATCCAGGTAATCGTCCATCTCCACCGTGACCGTTGGCCCCTCCGTAAACCCGCTGACGCGGCGCCCGTAGTGGATCATGCCCATCGAATCGACCTCGACGCTCTGCACGATCAAGCCGCGGCTGCGGTCGGGCAGCAGCGGTCCGCCGGCAACGAAGGCGGTCGGCTGCTGCCCGGCGAAGCGCTCGGAGAGCGGTCCATACAGCGGGTCTAAGCGCAGACCGGGCCCGGCGCAGACTGCCACCGGCAACAAGACGCATAGCCACGCGCACCAACGTGCGCTATAAGACATAGCGAGACACCTGGACGAAAAAGCGGAGGAAGAAAATCGCACTCATCGACGTCTATACTATAGATGTAAACAGCGCGGATGCGGCCAGGCGGCATCCGTAGACGTTATCCAGCGACGATAGGCTACTCTCCGCAAGCCAGGGGAAAAAGAGGAGGGCCGCCCGCAAGGGCGGATCTCCAGAAAACATAGCACGAGGCTGCGATTATTTCAAGGAAGGTCCCCGCAAATACCGTGCACGCCGCACCGCCGCGGGAATCGTTTTTTCAAAATAAACTCAAGTTGTTATATTTAATCGGACTACATCCTCGGTACTGCGCGGCCCTCCCCGCGCCAATGGCTAGCGCCCAGGATGCAAACCGCTACAGATCCGTATCCTTTTCGACACATTTTCCCGTGTGAGCGCGCCATTGACGACACTGTCCCGCTACGTGCTCAAGGAACACGCCCTGCCCTTTGCGCTGGGCTTCGTGCTTATCCTCTTCGTCCTGCTTCTCGACGTGGTCTTGCAAACCATGGACCAGGTGCTGAGCAAAGGTCTGTCGCCCCTGGCCGCCCTCCAACTACTGCTCTTCAATCTGGCCTGGATCGTAGCGCTGGCAGTGCCAATGGCGGTACTCATCGCCGTGCTGATGACCTTCGCCCGGCTCGCCGCCGACGGCGAGATCATCGCCGCCAAGGCCTGCGGCATCAGTTTCTTCGCGCTGTTGCGCCCGGTCTTAGCGGCCGCCGCCGTGCTGCAATTGCTGATGGTCGCTTTCAACGACCGGGTGCTCCCCGACTGGAACCACCAGGCGCGGATTCTCGCCTCGAGCTTACAACGCACGAAAGCCGCGTTGGTTCTCAAGGAGAAGGAGGGCGTCTTCATCCCCAATCTGGGCAATTACCACCTGCTGGTGCGGCGCATCGACCCGCAGACCAATGAACTGTCCGGCATCACCGTCTACGACGCCTCGCGCCCGGGGCCGCCGGTGGTCCTACACGCCCCCAGGGGACGCGTCGAGTTATTCGGCGACGGCTCCTACGTGCGTCTCGAGTTGGCAGACGGCCACATGCAGCGCATCGAGTCCAGCACCGGCGACCGCTTCCTCCACGGTACCTTCACCCGCCAGGTACTGCANATCAAGGATCCTCGGCGCCGCTACGAGCGCCGCAATNCGTCGTTTCGCAGCGANCGCGAAATGGATATTGCCACCATGCGGCGCTCGGTNCTGGAGCGCCGCCGCGAGCAACAGCGCGCCCATGCACGCCTCGATTCGACCGTCGCGCGCTACCTCGAACTCCAGGCCGAGATGCCCGACGAGATGGCCACCGGCGACCTGGTCGATACCACCGAGGCGCCGATCGACCTCGACCGCGTGGCCAGAGAGACTGCCGAAGAGGTGCGCAAACAATGGCGGCTCATCGACAACCGCGCGGCGCGGATCAACGAATTCGAGGTCGAGATCCACAAAAAATTCTCCATCCCCACCGCCTGCCTGGTCTTCGCGCTGGTCGGCGCCCCGTTAGGTGCGCTGATCCGCCGCCGCGGCGCGGCGGTTTCGGTCGGCGTCAGCCTGTTCTTTTTCTGGGTTTACTGGATGTTCCTCATCGGTGGCGAGGAACTGGCCGACCGCGGCTTTATCCCGCCGACCCTGGCGATGTGGGCACCCAATATCGTCTTTGCCCTCGCCGGCTGGGGCCTGTTGCGCCTGGTCGCCTATGACCGCGCCAAAAAGGCCGGGTAGATGCGCACCCTCGATCTGTATCTGGTCCGCCGCTTCCTGCTGTGCCTCGGTCTGGCCGTAGTCGGTCTGCTGCTGCTGGCCGTTATCATCGACCTCACCGAGAATATCGATACCTTCATCGACTTCGAGGCCCGTCCCGGGCATATTCTGTTCTACTACTTCTACCGCCTGCCCTACTGGCTGATCCTCACCCTGCCGATCGCCGCGCTGCTCGGCTCGCTATTCGCCCTCACCAGCCTCGCCCGCCACAGCGAAATCACCGCCATGAAGGCCACCGGCATCGGCCTCTNCCGCCTGCTCACTCCCNTCTTCCTCTGCGGCCTCGCGGTCGCGGTCGCGGCCTTCTACTTCACCGACCGGGTCGNCCCCGCCGCCACCTACCAGTACAATCAGATCAGCGACCAGATCAAATCCTACCACCGCAACGACGGCTCGCGCCGCCAGGTCCTGCTGCAGGACCGCAGCGGGCAACTGGTCTACGCCCGCAGCTACGACGCCCGGCGCCAGCGCGCCGACGAGGTCTCGTGGGAACGCCTCGCCGGCTATGTCCCCCAAGAGCGCATCGTCGCCCGGCGCATGGAGTGGCGCGACGGCGTCTGGATCCTCATCGATGGTCGGCACTTCACTTTCGCCAGCGACGCGCCGGTAGTTGGTGCCGCCTTCGACACCCTCGCACTCGCCAGCCTGGCACTGCGCCCCATCGACTTCACCCGCCAGCAGAGAAAACCCGAGGAGATGGACTACGCCGAGTTGGCTGCCTACATCGAGCGCACCACCCTCAACGGCGAGGACGCCACCCGCCAGCGCGTCGATCTACACCTGAAGATCGCCTTCCCGCTCACCAGCTTTATCATTATCGCCCTCGGCGCCACCCTCGGCGCCAACGCCCGCCGCGCCGGCCTGGCCAATAGCTTCGGCCTCGGCGTTCTGCTCTGCTTCGCCTTCTACAGCTGCGTCAAAGCCGGCCAGGCCCTGGGCTGGAACCAGATCCTCACGCCCTGGCTAGGGGCCTGGGCCGCCAACCTGGCCTTCGCCATCATCGCCCTGATCCTGTTGTGGAAATCGCATAAATAATGGAACCGATCCACATTGACCCACAAACAAAAAAAGGCCGTTCGCCCGTCGACGAACGGCCCGTGGGAGATCGCTTCGGGATGAGGTTCTTAACTGATGCCCTGCTCCAGGTGGTAGATCTTGAGTTTGAGCGCAGCCGAGCGTCCCTTCCAATCTTCCAAAAGCTGCGTGGCCCGNTGCCCAGCCTCGCCGTCNAGCTGTCCNCTCAACCCCACTAAAAGCTGCGCCAGCCGCGCGACCTTATCCTCGGAGGCACGAAAGGTCAGCCGCTCGAGGTGGCCGATCAAATCGGCGCCCAAAGACGAATCGGTGCGTTGCACTGTGCGCTGCAGGAAGCGGGCGTGGCGGCGGGCAAAGGCTTCGTCTTCGCCGCTCTTGCTCAGCAGGTGGCGCATCAACTCGGTCGCAGGGCGGTCCTGCAGGATCTGCGCCGCGATGCGCGCCATGCGCTGCCAGACGCGGGCCTGCTCGGCTTCGGCCAGCGCCCGTGGCGCGGTCTGCCCCGACTCGACGAAGAGCTCGAAGAGCGGCAATTGCGGNAGGCCCCCGAGCAATGTGCGCAACAGGCTTTCGGNCGGGTGTAATTCGAGCAACAGATCAATCGCGTAGCGGACCTGCGAAGGGTGCATGCCGCGAAACTTGCCCAGCAGCACATCCTCGATTCCCGCCGGCACNCCGCCCGCCAGCGCCGCGAGAATCGGCGCCAGCGTCTGGCGGCTNATCGGCGTGCCCAGCGCCGCCTCGCGGGCGACCGCCGCCGCCGGGTGCGCCAGGAATTCGGCCGCTTCATCGCATTGGCGCAGGCCCCAGACCAGGGCCGCGACCACCGCCGGATCGCCCTCCTTGCGCGCCAGCCCGACCATCTGCCGCATCGCCTTGGCCGACGCCAGCCAGGATCGGTGGTAGCCCAGCATCTGTATTGCCGGCCGCCGCCTTTTGTCGGCGGCGTCCGCGGCGATTTCCAGCAGGCGCTCCAGGCCGGCCGGGCTCGGCACCAGGAGCCGCAATTCCTCGATCGCCCGGGCTTGATCACCCGGTCGCACACCGGCCGCCCATGTCAATAACTGGTCCATATCGGGACCGGCNGGCGGGGCTTCGGAGACCGGGGCGGCTTCCCGGCGCAATTCGCGTATATCCAGTACCATACTCAACCTCTCATCCGCTATTGGTCTTCCGGGGGGCTGGTCAACAGGAAAGCCTGCAGGAACATCTCTATTTGCTCAAAGGCGGCGCGGGCCGNACCCAAACCCGCCGCGTCCGGGTTTTCGAGAAAATTGCGAAACACTTGCAGGGGCTCGGCCACTNCGCCGCGCAATTCGCCGAAGAGTTCTTCCTGGATTTGCACGTGGGCCCGGGTGATTTCCCGCTGTAAGCTCTGGTCTTGCACCACCACCAGCGCCACCGGTTCACCCGCGAATTGGCAAGGCTGGACCTGTATCTCCAACCCGTCATCCTCGAGGGAAAAGGTCGTCGCCGCCTCCCCTTCGCAAACCAGCGCCGGATCGCAACCCGTGCGCGCGGCAAAACCGGCCCCGTCGAGGAGTTCCAGCCCCAACAAGCGACCGATTGCGGCATTGGCCATAAGCGGGACCCCGTCNGGGCGCATCAGCGCCACGCCAAAGGGCAGCACCTCGAGCAGAGCCGACGCGTCGCTCGCTGCGGCGGGCTGCACTGCAGCCGCNGCAGCGCCATCCGATGCATCCATCTCCGCTGCGGCGGCGACCTCGGACAGCACCAACATCTTATCAGCGTATTCGGTCTCGGAGTCGAGCCGCTCGAGATCGAGCATATAGCCCCGGCGGCCTGCGGCCCGCAGTAGACCCGCTGTCATCAGGACTTCCAGCGCTTCCAGCAACTCGTCGCGCCGCCGCCCCGTACGCAAGGCCAAACCCTGTATATCGTCGTCGAGAAAAGGATTGCGCAGATACTCGCTCAGGAGTTCGCGCTGAATTGCCGTCTGTGGCGGACCGGGCAGAGCCAGCAATTGCTCTGCCTGCGCCACGGCATAGGTATCCGGGCCCATAGAGACTTCGCCTCAAGGGGAGGTGATGTAGTAAATGTGGGGGAAAAACTAGGGGAAGATACTGATTTTTTACGGCGTTAAATGTAAAACGTCCCCTGCGATAATGCAAGTGTAAAAAGAGGCCCGACATCACCCTGGCCCCCTTTTTGCAACTGAATGGGGCAGAATCGATACAGAACTCGGCCTATAAGACACATAAGAATATTATTTACTTAGCACTTATAATTACAACAGAACCNATTGAGCGCGCCGTGTCGGGGACATTAATTGCCCCTTGGAACGCCCACAGCGGAAAGAGCTACCATGACCGAAATCGATAAAAGAGCCCAAATTGAGGAAGAAGAACTAACNCCGCGCGAAAAAGCCGCCATCTTGATGGTCGCCCTCGGCGAGGATGCCGCCGGCGAGGTCATGAAGTACTTCGCCGACTTCGAAATCGAGGATATGACCCAGATCATCACCGAGCTCAGAAATGTGCCCACCGCGATCCAGGACCGGGTCCTCGAGGAATTCGAAACCAGCCTGATGGCCGGCGAGTGGGTCAGCCAGGGCGGCGTCGATTTCGCCCGCCAGGCTCTCGAACACGCCGTCGGCCCCCGCCGCGCCGAAGAAATCCTCAGCCGCATCACCAGCAACACCAATTCCGGCTTCTACATGCTCAAAAATGTCGCGCCAGAGCAAATCGCGCCCTTTATCAGCCACGAACACCCACAGACCATCGCGCTGATCCTGTCGCAACTCGAGGCGGTGCAGGCGGCCGGCATCATCTCGCAATTGCCCGAAACCGTACAGGCCGAAGTATCCTACCGCATCGCCACCCTCGATAATATCACACCCGCGGTGCTCAAGCAGATCGAGGAGAGCCTCGAAGCCAATCTCGGCGACATCCTCGGCGGCCACAAGGACGTGGGCGGCCCCAAGATCGTCGCCGATATGCTCAACCTCACCGGCTCCACCGTCGAAAAGAACGTGCTTCAAAAGCTCGACGCCCAGGATCCAGAAGTCGCCGAGACAGTGCGCAATATGATGTTCGTCTTCGACGACCTCGAAACCCTCACCGACCGCGAGATTCAAGTCGTGCTGCGCGAGGTCGAACAGAAGGACCTGGTCGTCGCGCTCAAAACCGCCAGCGAGGAAGTTAAGGACAAAATCCTCGGCAATATGTCGGAAAGGGTACGCGACTACATCGAAGANGAAATGGAATTCCTCGGTCCGATGCGGCTGTCCGAGGTCGAGGACATCCAGCTGCGCGTCGTACAGAAAGTCCGCCAGCTNGAGGAGCAGGGCCAGGTCANNATCGTCCGCGGTCCCGCCGACGACGAGTTCGTCTAGGACTCGAGCGCGATTGCGACGCTGAAGGGATCGGCTTCGTCGATAAGGCGCACGACAAGCACCACGTCGCCATCGATGGCCACCTGTATCTTGCGCCGCACCCGGACGCCANCTGCAATCGGCGGGATCAGCACCAGGGCGAATTCGACTTCGATCCCGGCCGGCAAAACCGCATCCGAAATATCGGCGCGCTGCCCTGCCGGCACCGTAGTGCGCACAATCCGCGGCGCGCTGGCATCGACCTCGTTGAGATAGGCCACTTCGATGGCATAGACGGTGCTATTGNNCAGNNATACGGTCCCGGCGCGTTTTGCGGGCGGCTCTTCCACCACCGNTTCGATCGGGCCCTGCTGTCCGCCACCACATCNCAGCCATAGCGTAGCCAGGAAGCTCCACCCTACTTTNATCGCGCCACTTCATCCAGCGCCCGCGCAACCCACTCGATCTNCTCTTCATCCACAGTGCGCATGTCCAGCAACAACCGCTCCTGCGCAATCCGCCCCACCACGCCTTTGTCGCGCAACGCCCGCGCCAGGGGCTCGACACCGCCCGCCAGGGGCTCCAGCGCCACCGCCCGGCTCTCGATTTCGGCCAGCGGCAAAGCCCCGCTGCCCGCCTGCGCCNCGGATTCGACCNCCGCCAGCCCCAGCGCAGCGCGCNCCGCNTCCGACGTCAGNTCNATCAGCCTTTGCGCCCGCNCTGCCAGCACCTCNACACCCTCGCCCATCATCCGCAATACCGGCAGCGCCGACGCCAGCTGGTCAGACGGCAGTTTGTAAAGCCCCAATACGGCCGCGAGAGCAGCATAAGCCAGCTTGTCACAGCGCAGCGCGCGCATCAGCGGGTTTTTCCGCACCCGGGCGACCAGTTCCCGNCGGCCGGCGACAATGCCCGCCTGCGGTCCTCCCAGCACCTTGTCACCACTAAAGCTGACCACATCGGCGCCCGCCTCGAGCGCATCGGTCACTACCGGCTCGGGCGGCAGCCCCCACACCGCCAGATCGACCAGCACACCGCCGCCCAGATCGTAGATCAGCGGCACGCCGGCCGCGCGCCCCAGCGCAGCCAGTTCATCCAGAGCAACGTCTGCCGTAAAGCCCTGTACCTTGTAATTGCTGGGATGAACCACCAAAATCGCCCCGGTCTCGGGGCCCACCGCGGTTTCGTAGTCGCGCAGATGGGTGCGGTTGGTGGTGCCGACCTCGCGCAGTCGCGCGCCGCTGGCGGCGATGATCTCGGGCATGCGAAACGAGCCGCCGATCTCGACCTGCTGCCCGCGCGAAACCACCACCTCGCGCCCCTGTGCCAGCGTGGCGAGCATGAGCAAGACCGCCGCCGCGTTGTTGTTGACCACCGCTGCTGCTTCCGCGCCCGTCGCTTCGCAAATAAGCGACTCGACGTGCTCGANCCGCNCNCCACGGCGACCCGACTCCAGATCGAATTCAAGATTGCAATAGCCCGTCGCGACCCTGGTCACCGCTTCTCTGGCCGCCGCCGGCAAAGGCGCTCGGCCCAGGCCCGTGTGTAATATTACCCCGGTGGCGTTGACGACCCGGCGCAAACTCGGCGCGGACTCTTGCTCAATACAAGCGCGCACCGCCGCCTCGGCCCGTGCCAAAAGCTCATCCCGGTCCGCCGCCTGCGCACCGGACAACTCTTGCCGCAATGCCTCCAACACCCGCCGCACCCGCGCCACCACATAGGCGTGGCTATAGGCCTCGACCAGATCGTCGATCCGCTGCAGTACCTGATCGACCGCGGGCATGTGGCGCAGGGCTTCGCTCATGGCAGCGTAGTATAGGCGCTCGTCAGTNCAACAGCAAGCCCGCTTTGCGCTACAGCCGTAATAATATTATACTTACGGAACCCCATCCCCTGTCTATTTCCTGCTGTATACTATATATTAATGCTGCGCCCGGTTTACATCCTGGCGGTCCTCTTGCTGTGCGCCTGCGCCCTGGACGCGGCCCAGCGCAAAGATCCGCTCGTCCACGTGGTCAAACGGGGGGACACCCTCTCTGGCATCGCCGCACGCTACGGCGTCTCCCTGCAGCAAATCTACCGCTGGAACGCCCTCAAAAAAGACGCCATCGGCATCGGTCAGCAGCTCAGCGTGTGGCCGCCAGCACAACCGGGCGACTGGTACGTCATTCGCCCCGGCGACAATCTCTCGCAAATCGCCGCGCGCTTTTCGCTGCCCGTCCAGCGACTCAAAGCGCTCAACCAGCTCAGAGACGACACTATCCAAGCTGGCCAAAAGCTCCGCCTGCACGACGCGCCAGATACACCGCACAAAACGCTCACCACCGACCCGACCCACACCGTCCGCCCCGGTGAAACCCTCTCGCAAATCGCCGCGCGCTTTTCGCTGCCCGTCCAGCGGCTCAAAGCACTCAACCAGCTCAAAGACGATCTGATCCAGCCCGGCCAAAAACTCACCATCGCCGCAGCCCCCACCTCTGCAACAGATGTAGAGCCCCGCGAGTATACCGTCCGCCCCGGCGACACCCTTTCGCAAATCGCCGTGCGCTTCGACGTCGGGCTCGGCCTGTTGCGCCAACTCAATCGGCTCGAGGGCGACACCATCCAACCCGGACAGAAACTCCGCCTGCGCCCCTCGGCGCTAGAAGAAGCCGTCCACGTGGTCCAGGCCGGCGAAACGCTCTCGGCCATCGCCCTGCGCTACAAAGTAGCCATACCGGAATTGCGCCGCCTCAATGGCATTGCCAGCGATCGCATTCTCGTCGGACAGAAACTGCGCCTCAAGGACGCATCGAGCGCAGTCCATATCGTCGAGCGCGGCGACGCGCTATGGGAAATCGCCCGCGCCTACCGCATCGATGTCGATCAGCTCAAAGAACTCAATGGTCTGACTTCCGATCGCATCTACCCCGGCCAGGAGCTCAAAATCAGTGGTGCCCCGACCCCACGACTGGCCACCTATACCGTCCGGGCCGGCGACTACCTCGGCCAGATCGCGCGCCTGCACCAGATGAGCATCGCCGAGATCTCGCGCCTCAACGACCTCAAGGGCACCGTTATCCACCCCGGCGACCAACTCAGGGTGCGCCCGATGCGTTGGCTCGAGCTATCCGAGATCGACTGGGCCGCGCTGCAAATCGACCGCGTCCCCAAAATCGCCCTCGGCAACGGCCCCTATTACTACACCCGGCCCCGCAACGCGCACCAATTGAGCAAGACCTATTACGAGGAGCACCCGCATTCGCCGCGCAAGACCTACCGCCGCGCCGCAAAGCTGTGGGCGGCCTTCGAGCAAAAGGTCGCAAGCATCGGCCGACTCAGCAACCAATTGGAGGGCTGGCACGTCGTCCTCGACCCCGGCCACGGCGGGCTCGACCCGGGCGCCATTGCCTCTACACTCGACGGCAATGGCGAGAAGCTCTACGTAGTCGAGGACGAATACGTATACGATATCGCGCTGCGGGTCTACGTGTTATTGCGCCTAAACGGGGCCGACGTGACCATGACTCTGCTCAGCCCCAACCACCTGATTCGCCACAACGCCAGACCGACGCAGACCTTCGTCAACGAAAAGAACGAGGTCTACAACTCCGCCGCCCACAACCAGACCAACAAGCGCAGCGACTGGCCGCGCGGCGGCAATCTATCGACCCGGGTGCGCATCGCCCGCGCGGCCTTCAAAGGGGTCGCTCCCGGCCGCAGGGTCTTTCTCTCCTTCCACGCCGATATCGACGCCAACGCCCCGGAGGCGCCGCTGGTCCTCTACTACGAAAGCCGCAACGGCCGCCGCCTCGACCGCGCCTCGCGCCAATTCGCCGGCGCCCTGCTGCCGGCACTGGGCGCCGGCGCCCGTACCCGCGGCCAGGGCCTGGGCGTCCTGTACAATAACCCTGCCGATGTCAAAGTCCTCATCGAGCTGCGCAATATGGCCTATCGCGACCACGTCTGGGCCCTGCGCTTTGAGCAACTACGCCACCGCGACGCCGAAAAGGTGGTCCGCGGCCTGCTCGACTACGCCCGCCGTGCCAATTTGAGTGCCCAGCGCTGAACGCATAAAAAAAGCCCCGGGATGTTTATCCCGGGGCTTTTTTCTACTTTACTCGCCGTTAAAAAGGCCGTTCCTCTATCAGCCGCTTGGCGGCCCTCCGCACGACTTCGGGTTCGAGGCCCGCCAGTTCGCACCACGGATCTATTCTCTGGCTCTCGACAAAGGCCATTTCGGGGGTGCCATCTGGGGTTTCCTCGACCTCATCCATCTTCGATATTTCGCGTAAAGTACTGAGAATCATGGCATTTGCAAGGCGCCGATACGCCATTGCAATGCGTTCCAATTGGGCAGCGTTCTGGTCCGTTCTCATAGCACTTCCTGCGGGTTTAAGGGTCGATAGATACGCAGATAGTTAATAGTGTATACAGGGGTAAATCAGTCGATACGCTTCCCTTCCTTCCTATATCGGGCAAAAGGTATTTAGCTGGTAGACAATAAGATCAAACATCGAAATAGCTCTGAGATCTTTGTTTTGCAATGTATTAATGTACGAATTTTTCAAGGAAGTTTAAAAAAAAAAACACTCTACGTTAAAAAAAAAAGCCGGGGCAAAAAACGCCCCGGCCACCTTTGCTCCTAACCCCCTCACCCTCATATATTTGGGGCTTCTTCGCGCCGAATCGCCCGTCCTTCCGCCGAAGCTCGATAGAGCCGGTAAATCCACTCGAGCGTGGCCAGAGCCTCGCACCCTGCCGAGTTGGGCGCACCTTCGCCGGCGATCCCGCGCAGAAAATCGGCCCACTCCAATTCCCACGAGCAGTCCTCCTCCACAAAGTCAAAGCGCTCGATATCCGGGGCGCCGCCCTCGGCCTTGCGCTTGCCGACGATGGCGTGCTCAGGACCGTATGAACGCCCCAGGCCCTCGGCAGTGGCAAAGCCGTCGCGGCCATACACCTCAAAGCTGAACAGATTCTGCCACTGGGTCCAGCTCACGTGCAGCGAGGCGATCTGCCCCGCCTCGGTCCGAAACAGCCCGTAGGCATTGTCCTCCAGCGGCTTCATATCCCAGAAGTGGGTCTCGACATAGCCTTTGACCTCAGCGAAGTCGCCCAACAGCCACTTGGCCAGATCGATCAGATGCGCCCCCTGGTCCAGTAGCTCGCCGCCGCCGGCCTTTGCCGGAATCGCCCGCCACTCGCGGTCGTAGCCGGGCCGGCCGCCGTGGCCATAGCGCCCGCGAACGCTCATCAGCGGGCCGATCTCGCCGGCGTGGCACACCTCGTAGACCTTCTGTATCGCCGGATGGTAGCGGTGGTTGTAGCCGACCTTGAGCACCTTGCCGCTCTCGGCGGCCGCTGCAACCGCCATCTGCCCTTCGCCCGGATTGCGCCCCAGCGGCTTTTCGCACAGCACGTGCTTGCCCGCCTTGAGCGCGGCCGTGCTGATTTCGGCCAGCGCGTCGTGGGTCGTAGCCACCACCACGATATCCAGATCGGTCGCCACCAGCGCCTCCCATGAGTCCGCCACCCGACCCCCGCAGGCACCGACCACGCCCGCGGCAACCTCTTCCTGCATATCGTAGACCAGCGCCACCTCCGTCTCCGGGTGCGCTTTGGCCACTGCGGCCCGCCGCCGCCCGACAAAACCCGCTCCGACGATGCCCACTTTGTACAAGGGCTACTCCTCCTGTTTGAGCCGCCGCACCGTATAGGCTTCGGTGGCCATGACCGCCTCGATATCGAGATCTTCCCACGGATCCCACACCGCCGCCAGCATTTTGCCGGTCAGCCCATCCGAGCGCGCCGAAGCCAGGTAGACCGCCAGCGCCGCCGGCCGCTCGGGTGGCGTGCCACCCTCCTGCAGGAGCTGCTGGTCGCCCGCTCGCTCGTCCGCGCCCACCGCCTCGCCCGCCACCAGCCGCTCGTCGAGCATGCGGGTTTTGACCGCGCCGGGGGCGAACGAATTGACATCGATGCCGTACTCGGCCACCTCGGCAGCGAGATTTTCGCTGAAGCGCACTACTGCGGCCTTGGAGGCGCTATATGCACTGAAAAAGGGCCGCGGCCCCACCGCGCCCCCACCCGAAAGATTGATGATCTTGCCGTATTTTTGCGCCATCATCGCCGGCAGGACCTTGCGCGTGCAGTAGAAGCATCCGCCCAGATTGACCTGTACGGTCTGCATCCAGGCCTCTGGATCGACTTCCTCGGCCCGTCCCAGCGGACCCTGTATGCCCGCATTGTTGACCAGTACATCAACTCCATCCCAGGTATCCAGCACCTGATCGATCACCGCGTCCACCTCCGCCCGCTGCCCCACATCCGCCTGCAACTTCAATACCTCAGCACCCGCCGCCACCAGCGTCGCCGTCGCGTCCAACTCCGCCCTCGTTCGCGCCACCAGCGCAACCCGAGCGCCCTCTTCGGCCAGCGCCAGCGCAATGGCCCGGCCGATGCCGCGCCCCCCACCGGTGACGATGCACCGCCTACCTGCCAGTTCCATGTGCATTCTCCTTTGCCGGGAGACAAATATAGATGCGGCACGCCGTTGTCAAAAGCCGCCATAGAATCTATTCACCCCTGTACCGCATCTTACTGTCGTTGACCTAGATTACAGTTTATCCTAACTTTACCCACTGTATCCTGGAAAGCATCCATGGCCCTTCCCAGCAGCCACACCGACCCCAAAACCCTTTGTCGCCACGTCAACGAACGCTCGCCTGAGGGCGGACTCTTCGAGGGCGATCGCGCCAATCTGCACCCCGATAGCAACCTGCCCTGGCGCATCTCGCCCGAGCCGTTCTGGCTCTCGCCCGAGCAATATCGCTATCTCGACCAGCTCGGCGGGGTCCTGCACCAGTTCTACAAGGCCGCCAACCAGCTCTATCACCAGAGCGTCAAGGGCCTCGAGCCAGACTGGATCCGCGACTATCTCGACCGCGGCAAGCCCGGTGAGGTCCTCGAAATGGGCCTGTGGAATCGCATCAAATCGCAACTGCCGCTGATCATCCGCCCCGACCTGCTCTTGACCGAAGAGGGCTTTAAAGTGGTCGAACTCGACTCGGTCCCCGGCGGCATGGGCTTCACGGCCCAGGTCTCCGAACTCTACTCCGAGATCGGCTACGACATCATTGGCGGCGCCCGCGGCCTGATCGAGCCGCTCTACGAGGCCGCCGCTACCACCGCCAAGGTCGATACCCCCCATTTCGCACTCTTCGTCTCCGATGAGTCGGAGTCTTACCGCCGCGAAATGGAGTGGCTCGTCGCCAAGCTACAAGAGGGCGGCAAACCCGCCAAAAGCGCTCACCCGCGCGACGTGCGCTTCGACGAGAACGGTCTCTTCCTCCAAGACGAGGGCGCTGCCGAGCCCTGGCGCGTCGATGTGGCCTACCGCTTCTTCGAGCTCTTCGACCTCAAGAATATTCCCAAACACGAGCTGTTTACTTTCTTCGCCAAGAAAAACGCCCTGCGCCTGACCCCGCCACCCAAAGCCTATCTCGAAGAAAAGCTGTGGCTGGCCCTCTATCACCACCCGCTGCTCAAGGAATACTGGCGCAAAGAGCTGGGCAAGGAGTCCTTTGCCGCACTCTGCAATTTGATCCCCCGTTCGTGGATTGTGGATTCGCGCCCCTTGCCCCCGCACGCCACGATCCCCGGCCTCGACATCGGCGGCCAACCCGTCAACGACTGGCAACAGCTCAAGCGCCTCACTAAAAAACAGCGCGAGCTAGTGCTCAAGCCCTCGGGCTTTTCCGACATCGCCTATGAGAGCAAAGGGGTGGCCATCGGCCACGACATGCCCGAGGAAGCATGGGCCAGCCGCGTGCAGGAGGCCCTCGACGGCTTCGAGCGGCAGCCCTATATCCTGCAGGAATTCCACAAAGCCGCCCGCCGCACCATCCACTACTACGACTTTTACGAGGATGCAATCAAACCGATGCGCGGCCGGGTGATGCTCCGGCCCTATTATTATCTGATGGGCGACCAGCCCAAACTCTGCGGCATCCAGGCCCTGGTCTTCCCCGCCGATAAGAAAATACTCCACGGCATGATCGACGCCGCCATTATGCCCTGTGCCGTGGCCACCGAGCAACCCGCCTTCTGAGCCGATGACCACTGCAGCCGCTCTCACGCTCGACGAAAAACTCGCCCACCTGGAAGAGATACTGCGCCCGATGGACCGCGCGCTGATCGGCTATTCGGGTGGGGTCGACTCGGCAATGCTAGCGGTGGCGGCCCAGCGCGTATTGGGCGACGGTGCCATCTGTGTCACCGCCGATTCCGAATCCTACGCCAGCGGCGAGCTCGAAAAGGCCGGTGAGATCACCCGGCAGTTCGGCCTGCGCCACGAAGTGGTCAAGACCCGCGAGCTCGACAATCCCGACTACGCCAAAAACGCGCCCAACCGCTGCTACTACTGCAAACAGGAGCTCTTCGTCCACATGGAGCGCATGGCCCGAGATATGGCCGTCGACTATATACTCTACGGCCAAAACGCCGACGACATCGGCGACTTTCGCCCCGGTGCCACCGCCGCCCGCGAGCACGGCGTGCGTGCGCCGTTGGCCGAAGCCGGCCTGACCAAGGACGATGTCCGCGCTTTAGCCAAACGCTGGGGTCTATCGGTGTGGGACCGGCCAGCCATGGCCTGTTTGTCGTCGCGCTTCCCCTACGGCACCGCCGTCACCGCCGCAGGCCTCAAGATGGTCGATCGGGCCGAAGCCTTCCTGCGCGACGACTGCGGCTTTGCCCAGCTCCGCGCCCGGCACCACGACACGCTGTCCCGGATCGAACTGCCCGCAGAGGACCTTTCGCGCCTGCTCGCCGACAGCCAGTTGCGCCAGCGCCTGGTCTCGCGCCTATCAGCAATCGGCTATTTGCAAATCACTGCCGACCTGTGCGGCTTCCGCTCCGGCAGCATGAACGAAGCCCTGCTCAAAATAGACAGCGACGACGCCCCGCTCTTTGCACGGATCGATCCCATCCTCGAAGCCCACGCCCTGGTCCCGGCCGCTTATGAGCAACGCGACCAGATGCTGGTGCTACGCCTAACCGAGGCCGCCTGCGCGCAATTGGCCGACACAGCATTGCGCCCTGCTTTCGTCTCCGCCCTCACGGCCCTGGGCCCGCGCTATATCGCCCTCGATCTGGACCCGCTGCATATATGAAGCGCGAAATTGTGATGTTCGGCTCGCAGGTGTTGCGCAAGCCGTGCCCCCCGGTCAAAGACATAGACGATGAAATCCGCGCATTGGTCGGCGATCTCTTCGATTCGATGCGCGCCGCTGAGGGCGTCGGCCTCGCCGCGCCACAGATCGGGATCCTTAAACGCGTCTGCATTATCGATGTCTCCACCCAGCAACCCGAATATTTGCCCGTGGTCCTGATCAATCCCAAGATCACCGCGCACGAGGGCGAGCAGGTCGGCGAGGAGGGCTGTCTGAGCTTCCCCGACCTCTATGGCGATGTCAAGCGCTATTCTTGGGTCGAGGTAGAGGCCAGCGACATCAACGGCGAGACCTTCAAAACCGCCGGCGAGGGCTTCTATGCCCGCGCACTGCAGCACGAGATCGACCACCTCAATGGCACGCTCTTTATAGACCACCTTAGTACGCTCAAAAAACAACTGATGCGCGGCGCGCTCAAGCGGCTCAAAAAAGAGGGCGAGGCCTGGGACCGCGAAAACGGCTGAGCCATTGACAATATGGGCTCGGGCGTTTAAGTTTTTGGCAGTTANATGGGGGCGTAGTTCAGCTGGTTAGAACGTCGGCCTGTCACGCCGAAGGTCGCGAGTTCGAGTCTCGTCGTCCCCGCCAATTGAGAAGGCCCTGAAGCGCATTTTTCACAAGTGCTTCAGGGCCTTCTTCTTATATACACGAAAATACTGTATTTCAACTACTTAGCGGCCCTGCTCATTGCAGCTGGTCGCTTTTTTCTTGCCCTTGTTCGCCTTCCTTTGGTATGTTTTCAAGTGTTCCCCGGCTTCCTGCGATGTAATCCAAAATCCCCAATTTTGCCCCAAAAATGGGTTACATAGTGGGTTACAAATTGCCTCAAGGAGGGCCATTTTGCCAACCGTCCAGCCCTTTTCTGCCCGCAAAAACTGGCGGGTGCGCTATANAATAGATATAAGGGGCGAGAAAAAACGCAAAGCCAAATACGCCCCCACCAAAGCCGAGGCCCAAACCCTCGCTGCCCTGTGTGCCTATNTTGTTTGAGACATTTTGCCTTTCGAAATTAGTGTAGATTCTCAGGGCAAAGGAGCACTTTTCTGATGACGCAATCGTCTCTCCAAACATCCAATGGTACCCTCCCGGCGGCCGTCTCCGTGTCAACGGAAGTGATACCCAAAGCCAAGCGGCGGACCTTTAGTGCCGCCCACAAGCAACGGATTCTCCAAGAAGCCGATGCCTGTGACCAGGCCGGCCAAGTAGGGGCACTGCTGCGCTGCGAAGGCCTGTATTCATCGCATCTGATCACCTGGCGTCGCCAACGCGACCGGGGGGGGGAATTGGGCACGAAAAAGCGGGGCAAAGTGGCCGATCCGCACGCTAAAGAAGTCGCGCGCCTCAACCGGCAGATGGATCGGCTTCAGACCCAACTGGACCAGGCCGAAACCATCATTGAGGTGCAAAAAAAACTCTGCACCCTACTTGGACTGCCTACCGCCGACAGGCCGAAGGCCGACAACACATGATCGATCAGGCCCACCAGCTGGCCCCGCACGTAGGCGTCACGCGCGCCTGTGAGGTTCTGACCGTACCGCGCAGTAGTTTTTATCGGCCGACGCGCCGGTGTGGGGGCTCTACCCCTGGAGCGGCGCGTCGCCCAGCGCCCCCCCGGGCGCTGAATGAGGCGGAGCGGGGCCAGGTCCGGGATACGCTCAACAGTTAACGCTTCCAGGATCAAGCCCCGCGCCAGGTGTGGGCACGGCTGTTGGACGAGGGCACCTACCTGTGTCACTGGCGCACCATGTAGCGTGATAGCGCAACAGTTTGGTCGCTTACCAACAAAAAGAGCGAATATGACCTGCCTCTCAACCCTACCCCGCCTAGGTCATTGGCCCATCAAGCTGATTTTACAGAAAGAAAGATACACCCTCAGCCGGCTCAGCCGGCTTGTCGGCTGGACGACGCCGATTTCTGTGCCTGCGGCCACAGCTAGCCAACTCTACTCTGGTCCTATTGTTACATAATGTATATATTTATTGACATATATAATCATAAAGAAAAACAGAGAGTCAGCTCATGCACAGCATCTACCAGGACAAGATTCTGCAACTAGCTAAAAGTGAGGGCATCCTGAGACCACGGGACCTGCATCTACACCGCATTCCCCGCATTTATCTTAACCGACTGACCAGGCAAGGACTCCTGCGCCAGGTCGGACGGGGGCTGTATATGCTGGCCGATGCCGAACCCACCGAACACCACGCCCTGGCCGAAGCCTGCAAGCGCATACCCCACGGCGTGATCTGTCTGCTCTCGGCACTGCGCTTTCACGGACTGACCACCCAACTCCCCCACGAAGTCTGGATGGCCATCCCCAACACAGCGCGCCAACCCAAAGTCGACCAGCCGGCGATGCGCTTCCATCGCTTTTCCGGCCCCGCGCTGACCGACGGCATTGAGTCCCACGACATCGAAGGCGTACAGGTGAGAATTTATAATCCAGCCAAAACCGTAGCGGACTGCTTTAAGTACCGCAACAAAATCGGCCTCGACATCGCCATCGAAGCCCTCAAGGATGGCCTATACCAGCGCAAAGCGACCTCAGACGAACTCTACCGCTACGCCCGCACCTGCCGCATGACGCGTGTGATGCAACCCTATATGGAGGCCCTGCTATGAAAGGCCGTCCCCCCGCGAACCTCCCGGCGTCTATCCACCAGCACCTATTGAATCTGCGTGACCAAACCGGCGCAGACTTCAACCAGCTCCTGACGCGATACACCCTCGAACGCCTTTTGTACCGGCTTTCCCAATCCCCTTATGCCGATCAGTTCATTCTCAAAGGCGCCCTGCTCTTCGCAACGTGGACCCGGCATTTCCACCGGCCGACCCAGGACCTCGATCTGCTGGGCCAGGGCGATGCGTCAGCGGAAAACGTGCAGGCCGTTTTTCGGCATATCTGCCAGACGGAAGTCGAGCCCGATGGCCTCGTATTCGACCCGGACAGCATCACCATACAGCAGATCAAGGAAGGACAGACCTACGAAAGCCAGCGAGTCCACCTACTGGCGCATTTGGGTCAGGCTAACATTCAAGTACAAATCGATATTGGGTATGGCGATGTAGTTACACCGGTCGTGCAGAAGGTCAACTATCCTGCGCTACTCCATTTGCCCGCGCCGCAAGTTAACGCCTATCCACCCGAGACCGTCGTCGCAGAAAAACTGCAAGCGATGGTCGCTCTGGGAATGCAGAATAGCCGGATGAAAGATTTCTACGACCTCTGGCTGATGGCGCGCGATCTGTCCTTCGATGGAGAGGTCCTGGTCGAGGCTATCCGGGCCACCTTCGATCGCCGCAAAACCAACATTCCAGACGATACACCGACGGCCCTCAGCGAAGCCTTTGCCAGCGAAGGCAACAAAACCACCCAATGGCAGGCCTTTCTCAACCGCAGCGGCCTGGAAGATGCACCTAGTGCCCTTTCCGCTACGCTTGATTCCCTACGCATGTTCATCCTTCCCCCACTCCATGCTGCATCCAGTAGGGCGACCTATAAGAAATCGTGGCAGCCAGGCGGCCCGTGGTTATAATGGCGAGACGCTGGCTTAGGTAAGCCAGCGTCCTAATTGGACCGGGATCAAAGTAAAAGGCTAAATGGCTTGCTCTTCTCGTAAGGACCTATTATCATCCGGCAATACACGGACAAAAGGGGATGGGTTCAATATGGGTTACACATACGTAACTTGTTGTTTATTATGAAATGAAACCCGGCCTGTCACTCCGAAGGTCGCGAGTGCGGAGCGAGTCTCGTCGTCCCCGCCAATTGAGAAGCCCCGGAGAGTTCGCTTTTTCGCTCTCCGGGGCTTCTCTTGTTTTAATCATTAAACAACTGTATTTATTTTATTTATGACACACTATCGGATCAAGGATTGGGCATTTTAGCCGTAGAGCCGTCATCACTTAGCGCACGTTTGAAAATCGCTATCGCGTGTGCCAGATTTTGCCCTTTATTTATCGTCGAAACCAA